>JBKJIA010000519.1:0-25215 GCA_046598735.1 Polyangiales bacterium | reverse complement strand
GCGAGCTAAACGGTTCGCCGATCGTGTGTTCTCGGGTAAGCTGAACCAGGTGAGAACAATCAAAACATCCTGGATCTTGTTGGCTCCGTTTCTGCTCGCCATGAGTGGATTTGCATGCGGCGAAGCGCGCTCCTCTGGCGATCGATGCAAAACCTCCGGAGATGGATTTACGCGCAGAGATGACTGCGAGCATACATGCGTCGATTGGGAGCTCACCTGCTCGGACGACACGAAAGTGGTGCCCGGCGTCTGTAGCGCAGGCACGTGCACAGCCGGCGAGCCGTGCAGCAAAGGCTTCCATTGCCTGAGTGTCGGAGTGGTTGAAAAAGAATGCCTGCCCGATACGGTGTGCGCTGATAACTAACTGCTGACCCAAGCTTTCATCAATGTCTGGAGGACCGTTATGTCGAGGGGTTTAACTAAGTGCGCGTCGAAGCCGGCGGCTCTGGAGCGCGTTCGATCACTCTCTTGCCCATAGCCGGTCAAAGCTACGAGGTGCGTACCAGCCAGAACCGGATTCTGTCTGATCAAGCGCGCTAGCTCGTAGCCATCCATGCCTGGAAGCCCGATATCGAGGATCGCGATATCGGGAGTGAACTCCGTCACGATACGGATGGCTGTAGGGCCGTCGTGGGCTACGCGCACGGTGTAACCCCAGGCCTCCAACACATCCGCCAGCGTTTCCGCCGCGTCCTCGTTGTCGTCTACGATAAGCACGGATGCGCGCTGATCGGTCGCAGGAATCGCGAGCTCGGACGCGGGCGAGATGGCCTCGACAGCGGGCGCGGTGGGAGGCTCGATTGCCGGCAAGTGGACCGTGAACTCCGTGCCTCGTCCCAGGCCTGCACTCTTGGCCGACACAGTACCGTCGTGGAGGCCCACCAAGCTGCGTACGATCGCAAGCCCAAGTCCGAGTCCGCCCCGCGAGCGCGATAGCGCTTGGGTCTCTTGAGCGAAGAGCTCGAAGACTTTCGGTAGCATCTCGGGAGCGATCCCGATTCCGGTGTCGCGGACGCTCAGCACGATGCTTTCCGCGACGCGCTCGGCGACGATCGTCACTCGCCCGCCCGACTCCGTGTACTTGGCAGCGTTGGCCAGCAAGTTCGAGACGACTTGGGCGAGTCGCGTCATATCCCCGTTAACCGTAAGGCCGTGGTTCGCAACCGACACGACCAGCTCGTGCCGTCGCTGTTCAAGCAGGGGACTCGTCAGTTCGATGGCTTTGGCTACTACCTCGGCCAGTTCGATCGGCTGACGCTTCAGATCGATCTTACCGCTTGTGATCCGGGACACGTCGAGCAAATCGTCTACAAGCCGCACTAAATGAGTGACATGCCGCTCGATGGTGGAGCGCTCTTTTAGATTTCGATCTCCGTCGCGCAAACTAAGGACATGTAGAACGGTGACGATCGGCGCAAGAGGGTTGCGGAGCTCGTGCCCCAACATCGCTAGGAATTCATCTTTGGAGCGATTGGCAGCCTCGGCTTCGCCGCGCGCGGCGCGCTCGCGCTCTTCGCTATCCTGGAGCGCGCGGAGAGCACGCACACGGTCTGCAACCTCAAATGCGAGAACCATGATTCCAGTCACCGCCTGGTCGCTGTCCCGGAGTGGTTGGTAGACGAAGTCGTAAAAGCCGTCCTTGAGCGCCCCGCCAGGACCTCGCGCCAGCTTGACCAACGCGTCTCGAGCCTGGAAGGGTTCTCCTGTCTGGTAGACGCGATCCATCAGCTCAAAATAGCCCTGCCCAGCCAGCTCAGGGAACGCTTCGCGTATTGTCAGCCCAAGCAGGGGCCGGTTTCGCGTCATGACCTGGTAGCCGGTGTTGGCGAGCGTTACCACGTGGTCGGGTCCGTCGAGCATAGCGATGGCCGCCGGCGCCTGCTCGAAGAGTGCAGCGAGCCTGCTGCGCTCAAGCATGGCCGTGGTGGTGGTCGCTTCTTGGCGAGCTGCTTGCTCGGCGCGTTCTTGCCGCTCCTGGTAGAGCTCCGCGTTTTCCAGTGAGATCGCGAGCTGAGTCGAAACGACCTCGAGTAACGCAAGTCGTCTAGCCGAAAACGCGCCGGCGACGAGGTTGTTCTCAAGATACAGCAGGCCGACCAGGCGAGACTGCACAAGGATCGGCAGGCACAGCACGGAACGTGGGCGGATTTGCGCGATATAGTCGTCACGGCCGAAGGTTGGATCGGTCGTCGCGTCTGCCAATACGACAGGCACGCGCGTTCGTTCGACGTAGCGAACGATCGATTCGGGGACCGCATGGGAACCGGCCCCGTCGATCGACGCAGCCCCGCTGGAGTTCAGCTGACCCTGCTGGACTAGCAGCACGACCGCGCGCTGCGCACCTGCGTGCTCAAGGACCACCCGCAGTAACGCCTGCGTGAGCCCGTCGACCGTAGTTTCGCGGGCTAACGCGTGGGACGCTTTGATGGCGGTGAGTACGTCGAGTTGCTGCTCGTCTGCCGGCTCGGCTTGCGAGCTGAGCGCAAGCTCCGCATCCGGCGCTTCTGGGTGCACCGATTCCAGCTTCCGCAGCAATGCGCTCGCCCCCCAACGTGAGAAGATCGACTGGGCGTCGCCAAGCCAGGAGCTCGTGGCGCGGGCTAGATCGCACGCGCGCGCCAGTCGTACTCCGAGCTGCGCGGCGACAGCCTGAAGAGGAAGATGCCCCACCCGTCCTGCAGCATCGGCGGCGCGCTCGTAGCCGTGGAGCGCGTCGCCGCTTCGCCCCTGCATCCGCGCCAATTCGGCTGCCGCGAGGGCATGCTCGGCAGCGAAATTATTAGGGCAGTCTCGTGCCCAGCCACGAAGTCGAGACTCGGCTTGCTCAACCCTCAGGAACAAAGCCGGGCGCGTCTCCGGCGCAGCCTTGTCCCAGAGCGCTGCGGCCGTGAGCGCGTCAAACAGCGCCCAGGTGGTCTCCAGCGGCAGTGCGGACGCGGCTGGTAGACTGGCCGAGCCTCGCGCGAGCCAGGACTGCGCGACGAGGTAATCGCCATGATGCCAGGCGAGCATCGCGCGAAGCAGATCGTGCATGACGAGTCCGGTGTCGAAGCCGGCGCTCGCCATACGCGCCCTGGCCCCATCGGCATCGAACTGTTCGTCAGACAGCGAAAGAGGGCTCTCGGTGAGATTTGCGAGCGCGCGTCCGAACTGCCGCTGAAGTCGTACCGCGCACTGCGCCGCTTCGTGCTGAGATCCCGCGGCAAAATCCTTGAACCGCTCGAGCGCAAGCTCCGTGACGCTCAGCGCTTGCCCGCGCGCTAGACACTGCCACCCCCCCATGAAGCTGACGTAAGCGGCAATGGTAAGATCGCCGACTTCCATCGCAGCAAGATAGGCTCGCTCCTGCAGGTCACTCGCCTCGGCGTACGAGCGACGCCAAAACACGATGTGATTTGCATGAATATGCAGGACGGTGCCGCGCAGCTTGGGGTCATGAAAGCGCTCGTTGAGTGCGATCGATGCCGTGGACAGAGCGAGAGCTCCTTCGGCGTCACCCGCGACGGCAAGCGTCAGCGCGTACATGCTGTATCCGAAACAGGAATGCTCGCAGTTGCCGTGCTCGAGGCTGAGGTTGACGGTCCGCATCGCAAGCAGCGGAAACAACGACGGCCTTCGCGAGTACGCCGCTGGCGCCATGCTGGTGAGCAGCGCAATCAGTGCGCGCGGTTCGGGATCTGTAATGACTGGACGGTCTACGATGGAACGAAAATCCAGGCCTGCGAGGTTCGCCGTCAGGCGCCCCCGCTCGCTGGCGCTCGCCAGGACGAGCTCCTCATCGTTGGCACTG
Source organism: Polyangiales bacterium (assembly GCA_046598735.1). Lineage (GTDB taxonomy): Bacteria > Myxococcota_A > Polyangia > Polyangiales > DASUME01 > DASUME01. Next base: position 21,425 of record JBKJIA010000519.1, on the reverse strand, counting down.
AGTGGCTCGCCGAAAGGTTCGAGCTCGGACAGGCCAAGGCGCAACGCCTCGTCGTAGCGGCCCATTACGATATAAAGCTTTACCTGAGCATTGGCGACGTCTCCGCGTTCCGCGCGTGAGCGGGCAAGACCGCGAAGCTCGTCGAAGCGCGCCTCTGCCGCCGCAAACTTCCCGGCCAAGAATTCGCATTCCGCGAGCTCGCGGAGGACGGCGAACGTGGTCGCGTAGTTTGCGGTCCAGGCGTCGTCACCGAACAGCGATGCGGCCGATGCGAGGTAGACGCGCGCCGGCTCCCAGGCGATCGCAGCTTTGGCGCGCCGGCCCGCGAGCAGATTGAGCTCCAGGAGCCGTTGTCGTTCGGCGACATCCGTGATGAGCGGGGCGCCATGGTCAAGGTGCTTGACTGCATCGAAAAGTACGTCGTCCGCGCCGCTCTCGAACCGAGCTTGAAGGACCCGCCCGATCCGGAGGTGGGTGGCAGCGCGCTCCTCCACCGCAAGCGTAAGCGAATAGGCAGCTTGCTGAATGCGGTCGTGCTGGAACCGAAAAGCACGCTTAGCGCCTATCACGTCGTCGACAGCGACGATAAACCCATCGGCCAGGGCGGGTTGAATTGCGGTCTCCACCGCCTCGGCGGGCAGGTCGATCACAGTTGCCAGCGTCCCGACGTCGAAGCGGCTCCCAAAACAGGAGGCGACTGTCAGCGCGCTACGGGTTTGACTCGGTAAGGTGCGGATGCGATCGATGAGTAGGTCCACGACGTTGTCTGCGACGTCGAGGTCCCCGACCGCAGCCTCGTCCCACACCCAGCCACGGATCGCGACGTCGAACGCGAGTAATCCGCGTGCGTGAAGCACCTGCAAGAGCTCGCCGATGAAGAACGGATTGCCAGAAGCCTTGGTCCCGACCATGGCGGCGAGCGGCGCGGCGTCTTTGGGCCGACGCGACACAGTGTCCGCTACCAACTGCAGGACGTGCTCCGGCCCGAGATCAAGGACAGTCACCGAGTCAAGCCTCGCGCCCCCGGCACGCATGGCGGTGACAGCAAGCTGAAATGGGTGGCTTGCGTCGACCTCGTTGTCGCGAAAAGCGAGCACGAGCTGAAGATCGGGAAACTGCCCAGGACGCGAGAGCATCTTCAGCAGGCCCAGGGTTGCCCCATCGGCCCACTGCATGTCGTCGAGGAAAACTACGAGCGGGTGCTCGGGCCGCGCGAACACGCGAACGAATGCACCGAATGCGAGCTCGAAGCGATTCTGTCCTTCCAGCGCATCGAGCTCGAGGACCGCAGGCTGAGGACCTACGATTAATTCGAGCTCGGGGATGACATCGCTTATCAACCGACCGTTGACGCCGAGTGCTTCGCGAATGCGCTCCCGCCAGCCCGCCAGGGGTTGCTCTCCCAAGGAGAGCAGGCCTCGCAACAGATCACGAAACGCTTGCACGATCGTGGCATAGGGAATGTCGCGCTTGTACTGGTCGAACTTGCCCGACACGAACCTGCCGCGCTCGCGCACAATCGGCTGATAAAGCTCGCCGACCAACGATGACTTGCCCACCCCCGAATAGCCGCCGACCAGCGTGACGACGCACGAACCAGAGGACCTGGCGCGCTCAAACCCGGCGAGGAGTTGTGCGACCTCCGTCTCGCGGCCGTAGAGACGGTGCGCCACCCGAAAGTCGTCGGGAGCGTCCTCGGTTCCAAGCTCGAACGCGTCGACTTCGCCACGGGCGAGCGCAGCAGCGCTGCGTTCAAGGTCGCGCTGCAGCCCAGCGGCTCCGTGATACCGATCCTGGGCGTGCTTCGAAAGTAACTTGAGGACGATCGCGTCGGCCGAAGCCGGAATCCTTGCGTCGAACTGTGACGGTGGGACTGGCGTCCTGGCGATGTGGGCATGGATCCATTCGAGCATATCGCTGCCCTCGAACGGCAATCGACCCGTGAGCAACTCGTAGAGCATCACGCCGAACGAGTAGAGATCGGCTCGTTTGTCGACGGACCGGTTCATACGGCCTGTCTGCTCAGGGGCCATGTACGCGGGGCTGCTGGGCATGCTCCTGAGGGCGCCGTCGACACGTAGCAGGGAGGCACTGCGAAAACCGGTGAGCCGCACGCTTCCGTCGTCGAGAACGAGCACGTGATGCGGTTTAAGGTCGCGGTGGATGACTCCACGGCGGTGCACCTCGGCAAGCGCACCCGCGATCTTTGCACCGAGCGCCAGGGCGTCCGCCGGCGCTCGAAACCGGGCCGCAATCCGATTCAGCGAGTCTCCGCCCAGATCCTCTAGGACCAGCCAGGGCCGGCCTCCCTTGTCTTCCACGGCGAGGGCGACGGCGACCGGCGTTCCCGCGAGACGCGTGAGAACAGCGAGTTCGTGCGCCAGTTGCTCGAGGTCGCGCTCGCTCGGACGCGCGTGGCGATACGTCTTGAGCAACACACGCACGTCGTCGCGCTCGCGCACCGCGCTGCAGATAATGACGCGTTCGCCCTCACGGCCGACGGCCAGGACGCGGTACCCGTCCGGAGCAGTCATCGGCGCCTCCGAGAAGGAGGCCAGGTCCTTGGGCTGCTCGCTGCGATCCCTGCGCGTGTTATCGGTCAGCATGTTGAGCCCGGGAAGTATCCGCCCGAATCAGGTGCATAGTCCGCGACACGATCTTCATGCCGAAGTCGTAGCCCTCCTGCAGGACGTTGTCAGCGGCATTCAATGAGCGACAGGAGCGCGCCTTCAAGCCCCGCCATCCTGCCCCACCGTGATGAGTCGCAGGTCAGCTGGGCCTCCGCGCCACGGGGGAAGGTCGCGGCGTGCCCGGCGGTATCTCTCGGCGGGGGTGGCAGCACAGCGTCGCCACGCCCGCGTCGCAATTTCGTGATTTCCAGGAGAACAACCATGAGCCGTCCTGTGCTGGTCCTCGCCCTTGCCCTCGTCGTCGCGGCCTCCCTGGCTGGCTGCACGATGCATCCTTTCGATCATGAGAGCGTAGTCAACGAGACCGATCCGGTTGCGTTCCAAGGCTGGCATTACGGGCCGCATACACTGGGGATATTCGAAGAGCAGATCGTGCGGACAGACGTGCAATGGCGCTACGACTCGCTGGCTCGACGCTGGTATCGCGTGGTGACGCCCGTCTACGGCCGGGTGCGGCTCGGGGTCACGACGACGTCGTCCTCCCCAACCTACGGCGCGTTCACCGACCGACCAGACCAGCCTGTTTACTACTGGGAGGCTTCGGTCGTCGCACGTGGTTGGCGCAATATGACTGATGATGCGGGACGCTCGCGCCGCGGCACGCGCTTTTTCGTCCAGGAGCTGAGTGGCGCGTACAATGACCTCGCCGCTTCTCGTGGAGAACCGGTAGCCTGCTGGAGCGCGCACCACGGCTCTGCCGACGAACTGCGAGCGAATTGCTCCGTGGTCGCGGCGGATGGGGTCCCGTCGATCCGTGTCTACGTCGGCGCTCCCTAATCTTGGCTGCGGTTTAGCCGCCTTCCGGGGCCCATGAACTCTTATGAAACGCTTCGCCCTGAGTCTGTTGTGCCTGCCCAGCGACCTGTTCGGCCTCACGCTCGCATGGCTTGTGACCTTGGGAACCAAGCCAAGCTGGCTGCGCGTCGACGGGTGTCTGTGCGTGCGCCCCGCCGCCGGCTCCTGGCTCGCGCGTCATTGGTGTTACAGCACGGCGCTCGGTCACGTGATCCTGTGGCATCCGGATCACGATGAATGCGTGCTCGCCCACGAGCTCGTTCACGTAGTGCAAGCCGAGGCGTGCTGTGTTGCGTGGTGGTTGCTCGCGCTCGTCGCCTGGTCGCCGATGCTCTCGTGGCTCTCGCCCTTGGCTTGGCTTGCGATCTACGGCGCGTCGTGCGTGGCGGCCTGGCTGTCAGGCGCGCAACCGTACTTGGGCAATGTCTTCGAGCGACACGCACGCGCGGAAGTACATCACAGTAAGGTGATGTGATGGAGGGAAACGAGGTCGGCCTCCCCCGCAGGGGCGATTCTGAGCGACGCTCACGCCGGGAGTCGGCCGCGCAGAAACGCGTTGATGTCGTCCCAAGCTTGGAAGGCGGGCGCCTCCCGATAGAAGGCACGCGTGTCGTTCATGAACGCGTGCCCCGCGCCCTCGTAAAAGCGCACCGTGACGTCCTTGCCGTGTGCTCGGAGCGCACGCTCGTACTCCCGGACCTCTTCGGGCGTGGGATGCGGGTCCTCGACGCCAGCGACGATCAAGAGTGGACAGTGAAGGGTGCTCGCCATCTCGATCACGGGCACAGGGCGCTCAGGGGTGGTGCGCTCTCCCTTCGGGGTGGCGCTCGTCACGTGCCCGCCCCAGCAATCGATGGCGACATCGAGCGTGCGCTCGCCGCTGGCCGCGAGAAGCACCCAGCGGCCGCCGCAGCAGAAGCCGATGGCAGCTACCTGTGTGACACCATGCCGCTCGCGTAGGTGACGAGCCGCCGCCGAGACGTCCGCCATCACGTCGCGGTCGTTCATGCCAAAGTGTTTGGCGTACAGGTCCTTGGGGTCGGCAGCGTTGGGATCGCCCGTGCGCCAATACATGTTGGGCACGAACGCGGCATATCCCAGGTTGGCGAAGCGCCTCGCCAGATCCGGGTAGTGCGCGCCGACCCCGAAGATGTCGTGCATCACCAAGAGCCCGGTGCGAGCTTGGCGATCCCTCGGCTTGGCGAGGTAGCCCTCCAAGGCTTTGTCGCAGTCCGCGAGGCGCTCGTGGCTGATCTCAAGGAGGGACACATCTTCAACCGCACCGGGGAGCTTCATCGGATCTGCCTCCATGACCTGGGTCCAAGCGGGTCTAAGCTGCCTTGCCCTTCGTGTCGAGTCTCTTGCTCGCTCGCCAACTCGGCGACGATGGGCACGACCATAGTCCACAATTGACTATCATTGATATTCAGTACATATCTGGACTGTGAGCAAAGCGCTGCCCAGCGACCCCGCACCCCGTCCGATTGATGGCGCCGCCGCCAAACGGGCCTTCTTTCGCATCATGGATGCCTGGGGCGTCACCGATGCCGAAGCCCGGGTCCTACTCGGCTCTCCGAGTCGCTCCACTTTTTACAACTACAAGCGTGCCGAAGGCGGCGCCCTAAGCACCGACACCATCGAACGCATCAGCTACGTGCTTGGGATCTATAAGGCCTTACAGCTGCTGTTCCCGAATCCGCAGCAGGCGGATGCGTGGCTGCGTAAACCCAACCTAAGCTTCGGCGGACGTTCCGCGCTCGAGCATGCCCTGGGCGGCAGGGTCGTCGACCTAGCACTGGTACGGCGTACGCTCGATGCTGTGCGCGGCGAGGGTATGTAAGGTGGCAAGCACTCGCAGCACTCGCGTGCGCTGGGCCCATGCTTACCGTGCCATCAACTCGCGTTACCCACCGATTGATGTGTTCGAGCGCGTGGCGGATCCCGGTGATTGGGAAGCCCTGCTCGCGATCGAACAGCTCACTAATCCACGCGTACGGCAGGAGTGGGGCGAGATCTCTGTGGTGCCTGCGAGCGAGCGCGTGAGCGGCCCAGGCGCAAGCTGGGTGATGGGCGCCTTCACGCATATCGGCCATGCCTCGCGCTTTACCGATGGCAGCTACGGCGTCTACTACGCGGCGCGTGAGCTCGAAACCGCCATCCACGAGACGGCCTACCACTTTGGGCGCTTCTTACGCGCGACCGCAGAGCCGCTTGGTACCGAGCTCGAGATGCGCGTGCTCGTCTCGGCCCGACTCGACGAAAAGTTTCACGAGGTGCGGCGCGGCTACCCACAGCTGCACCTACCAGACAACTACACCCCGTCCCAGGCCTTTGCCAAGCCCTTGCAAGCGGAGGGTTCCAATGGCTTGGTCTACAATAGTGTACGCGCGCCAGGTCATGCCTGCCTGGCGGTCTTCAGGGCCAAAGCGATCCCGCGGCCGCGTCAGGGTCCGCACTTGCGCTACCACTTCGATGGCACGCGCATCGACCGCTGGTTCCAGTTCGGACAAGAGCAATGGAACGCTCTCAGAGCCGCTCCAGACTAAGGTTACCGCATGACCAGGCGACGCGGGGAGGCGGCCTTACAGACCGCCGGCGCCGCGATAGCAGGGCGGGCAGTAGCAAGAGTAAGCCCCAGCCGTAACTACCCGTGTCAGGTCCAGACGTCGAGCAGCCGATACTCCTGCCGGGGATCGTGGAGGCACCGGGTTCGGGTTTGCCATCCGCAGGGTGGATACCACCATCTGAGCCGGGTACACAACTCTCTCCCGAAGGGCAGCTCTCTTTGCAGTCGGGCGTGCCGTCGCCGTCCACGTCCGTGTCTGGGACGTCGCAACCGCACTGACCCGGTTCGCTCTTACTCGAGCCAGGTGGGCAAGCCCCCTGGCCAGGATTCAAGCTGTCGCCCACCACGAAGCTGGCCTGGGACTGAACGACCAGCCCGTCGCTATCGAGCACCCTGTCGACCGCAATCGTGTACCGCCCGGGCGGCAAGCCGGAGGTGGACAGGAGCAGGCTCGCCGAGTCTTTCTCCTGCTGCACACCCAGCACCTGACCCTCGGGTGAAAGCGTGTAGCGATCGGCCTGCAGCGCCGTGTCCAGGTCCATGGGCTTGTTGAAGCTGATCAGGAGTCGGCTGCTGGACAACGCGCGCGCGACCGTCAGGGCGGCAGCCGTAGCCGTCCCCTCGCGCACGGGCAGTCGTTCGTAGCTGTCCACGACCTTACCATCTAAGGTGACGGCCTGGTACAGGATCTTATCGGGACGAAAGGTAAGTATCTGCACGTGGTGCGCAGAGCGTGCCATCGCCAGGTAGGAGGCGCTGTTGGGCGTGCGCTGATCGACGCCAAGTCCACCCTCGCCGACGTAGACGATGCCATTACTGGAGGGCTTACCCGCTCGCATGGGCAGGGTGCGCTTGAGCACGTGGCCGTCCGATTCGCAGACCAGGTCCACGTTGAATTCCTCAAACAGAGGTACCCAATGCTCCAGCGCGCCGCCCGGCGATTTCACCGCGGGGTAGGCGGGCTCGTGGTAGCTCGCCAAAATCCAACGGGAGCTCTTGGAATGGCGAGTCAGCTCCTCCCTCAAGAACGTGCGCTGGTCGCCTGCCTGGCTCGCGTTGCTGTTGAGCACGATGAACGCCACCTGCGGGCTGAACGCACTCACGTAGTAGTTGTCGCCGTTGCGCCCGGGGAAGGCGAACACCTGACCGAACAGGGGACCGGATGCTTCGTGATTACCCCGTGCCGGCACCAGCGGAAGCATGCGGCCGTCGCTGGTCACGGTGCGCTGAAAGTCGTCCAGCCATTCGTTCCACTGCGTGAACGACTGTCCGTCCTCGATGTAGTCTCCACCGTGGGCGAACGCCAAGATGCCTGCGTCGCTTTCGACGCGCGAGCGGATCATGTCGTTCACGCGCTGGCGATTGGTGCGGTTGGAGCGCGAGTCTCCACCGTACATGATCTTGAACTCCCGCTGGTCCGCCGGACCGGTGACGAAGTGATACTCCTGAGACGCCGCTCCATCACTGACCGCGACGAAATAGTAGGTGGTGGAGGCCGTTAAACCTTGCAGCAGCGTATGGTGATAGAAGCTTGCGCTGGCGTCGTACTTTCCGTCTTGACTGCTGGATGTCTTGAACCTGTAGAAGGATAGCTGTCCGCCGCGCGATTGTGTGTCGAAGTAGACTTGATGGGTACTGCCTGAAAGGCTGGTGCTCCAGGCGACCACCACCTCGGAGCTGGGCTTCTCGCGCCACACCAGGCGTAGCTGGCGCGGGTTGACGTCGGCGGCTCCCGCCTCACCGCTCGCGGCAAACGTATAACAGACGGTCATCACCATCAACACCGTACCCGAGGTGGCGAGCGCTGGGCGCAGCCAGGCGAGCTGCTTGCTGCGCGGTGTGCCGAAGCCGGAGCTGGGCAACGCCTCACGCGCGAGCAGCAGTGCCAGCGGTAGGCCCCCATTGGCTACACGAAGTAAGGTCTGCGGGTAGGTGCTCTCCATATGCACCACGCGTGCGATCGCCGTCACCGCTCCCCAGGCCGTCGCGTAGAGCAGGATAGAACGGGAGTCTCGGCCGGTCAGTACCGATGCGGCGATGGCGATGTCGATCAGACCTATCACCACCATCAGGTCGAGCGCGTTTGCCTGATGGGTATCGAGCCCGAGTAGCTTACGGTCTGCAGTCAGGATGAAGTCCACAAAGCGCGGGTGTCCTGCCACGGCCTCATAACCGTGGACCGCAAAGGTCAGGGCGATGGCGGCGCGCAGACACCAGCGAAACGCCTCGGGCTGAAGCCACGAGGTAGGACTCACACGCCCGACGGTGAAGGCCGCCACGGGCAGCATGATCCGGGTGGCGTCGCCCAACATCGACAGCCCGGCGAACGGCACGCCGCCATCGTAGGTCTGTGCGCTGGCGAGCACCGCAAACCAGGCTGAGACCAGTACCAGACCCCGCTGGGCCCTGCCGAAAGCGGCGGCCAGCGCGATCGCAAGACACAGGGCGGCAGCGCCCCGGTCGACGAGTAGGGTAAGAAACTCACCAACGCCGACGTGGATGAACAATACCGTGCCGGCAGGGCTGGTGTCCCGCACCACCGAGGCAGCGAGGCCGGCGCATTGCACCACGACCAACCAGCTGAGCAGTCGTTGCAGCATCGTATGCTTGCTCTCGTTCATCATGGTCGACCTCAGCGCAGAGCCATCTCCGACTACGTCTCTCTTGATGTACGCAGCCTCCCAGACCTTCACCCGAAAGCGCGGTGGCAGCTCGCTGCCCATCGATGCGGACTGGCTTACTGTTTCTCTACACCGCGAGGCGAGTAGTTGGCCGGCTCATGCATCTACGCGTCACGAACACTCAGGTGCGCGGAACTGAGGCACGCCTCGTCAACCGCTGGGTCGTGAAGTTCGCTCCGCTGAATGGCAGACGCGGCGGGGCGGGTCCGGGTCACTTGACCGTGAACGAAAGCTCGTACTCGAGATCGTAGGTGTCGTTGAAGAACAGTCGCGCATCGTAGGAGCCGGCGCCAAGCCCTTTGAACGTCATGCTTCCGTCGGCAGCGCCCTCGGTATAGACGAACTCGAGATAGTCCTTGTTGGGCGCTCCTGCCTTGTACAGGCCCACCCAATCCCGCTTGCCCCTTGGGAGGTCGTGGAAGTAGACGACCACCGGCTCGTTGAGCGCATAGGTCGCCTTGGGCAGCTCGAGGTAAGGCTCGGGCCGTGGTTCGTCGGTTGTGCCGGCGCCGCCTGCTCTCGGCGAGACAAACTCGCCTTCTCTGCAAGCCACCGCTCCGCGCAAAACCAGCGCCACGGCGTCCACCTCCGGCAAGACGACGTTCGAGCAGTCTTCGGCGACCTTTCTTCCGTCTTTATCAAGGGCGACGCCGTAGAACGCATAGCTGCCGTCTGGGAGCGTTCCGGGTGGGAGCAGCGCCTGCTCGCCGTTGCGGCCTACGGTGACCTCGTACACCGGCTTACCTGACCTGGGACAGTCGCCGGGCACGATACCGAGCGTCACATGCTGGCTTGCAGCAAGCTCCGGCTGGCACTCGAAACGTGCCGTCCAGGTGATGGCCGCATCCGCGGGGGGCGCACAAGCGGAGGCCATTGTCAGCGCCGCCAAACAGAGGACGAGCGGCGCAATAGCGACAAGAAGGCCTCGTAACCGCCGAGCTTGTTGTGACGGGCACCGGTCGCGCGGGGGTTTAGGGGTCGCGCAGGTCATGACAACCTTACTTGTCGCGAGACATGAACAGCTTCACCGGCTAGCGGCGTTTGCCTCCCCAAAGCGTTCCTGGGCCTGACGTGGGTGGGGCAGGGTGTCAGAAGGTGCACCATTACCGCTGCCAGGCTCCTGCTATGCTGGCCGCCATGCCCAGCACCCTCGTCACCGACATTCACGACGGAATCCCCGCCCGCCGCCATGGGCTGCGTGGGCTCTCGCTCGATGCGGCCAGCATCATGCACCGCGCTGCGTTCAAGGGTGTGCGCACCACCGTCGACGCGTTACCGGTCGAAGAGCACTATGATCTCGTCGTGGCGGGTGCGGGCCTGAGCGGTCTCGCCACGGCACTGTTCTATCGCGAGCGCTTTGGGCCGGAGTCGAAGATCTTGATCGTGGATCCCACGGCGGACTTCGGCGGCCATGCCGCCCGCAACGAGTTCGACGTGGATGGGCGAAAGCTCATCGGCTATGGCGGCTCCGAAAGCCTCCAGTCACCGTCACTCAACTTCGGCCCGGCCACGAAGCATCTCATGGCAACATTAGGGGTGGATATTAGTAAGTTCGAGACGGAGTACTTTCGGCATTCGCTCTATGCAGATCTGGGTCTCTCGAGAGGCACGTTTTTTGGGGCCGAGCACTTCGGACGCGACACGTTGGTCACGGGCGACCCGACGACCTGGATGTCGGACGATGTGCCCAGGGGGCGTCTCAACGCGCGTTCGTTCGAGGCGTTCTTTGCGTTGTTTCCCATGTCTGAAGCGTCGCGCGCGCAGCTGCTTGCGCTGTACACGACGCCACGCGTCACGCTCGCATCCATACCTTCTACCGAAGCACGCGTGGAGTATCTCAGTACTAAGAGCTACGCGGACTTCCTGCGCGACGATTGGGGTCTGAGCGACGAGGCACAGCGCTACTTCGCGCAACGCACAGCAGACTTCTTCGGCATGGCTCCCACACACATCCCGGCACTCGAAGCCGGTCATTACGGTCTGCCAGGTCTTCAAGGCATCGTGCTTGACCACGGCGATCACGAAGCAGGCACCCCGGGTCCCCTGGACGAGCCCTACGTGCACCACTTCCCCGATGGAAACGCGTCGCTTGCGCGCCTGATGGTGCGCACGCTCATCCCTTCTGTGGCGCCCGGCAGCACGATGGAAGACATCGTTCTCGCACCCTTTGATTATACGCGTCTCGATGCACCGAGCAGCAGCGTGCGGATTCGCCTCGGCAGCACGGTCGCCTGGGCGCGCGACACCTCGGATGGTGGCGTCGATGTGGGGCTGGTTAACAACGACGACGGGCGTCCGACGCGCGTGGGCGCGAAGCACGCCACACTTTCGTGCTTCAACATGAGCATTCCTTACCTTCTCGACGGGCTGCCGCCCGAGCAGGCCCAGGCCTTGGCAGGGAACGTCAAGGCACCTTTGATCTACACCAACGTGGCGCTGCGCCAGTGGCGCCCCTGGGTTGTGCTGGGTGTGCACGAGATCTTTGGGGTCGACACGTTCCACTCACGCGTGAAGCTCGACTATCCGGTCTCGCTGGGCGGCTATCGCTGCGCCGTCGAACCGTCAGAGCCTGTGCTGGTGCACATGGTGCACGTGCCCCTGGTGCCGTCCGCGAGCGATCCGCGGGCAGCGTTGCGAGCCGCGCGCAAGAGCCTGTTTGGCCTGAAGATCGAGGACTACGAGCGGCACATCCGGGGCGACCTCGCGCGCATGTTGGGACCGGGGGGGTTCGATGCAGAGCGCGATATCGCGGCCATCACGGTCAACCGCTGGTCGCATGGATACTCATACAGTCCCAACACCTTGATGGAGCCCGAGGACGTGGGACAGCGCAGCATGGAGCGCGCGCGCGCCCCCCTTGGTCGGGTCACGATCGCAGGTTCGGATGCGGGCTGGGATCCCTACGCGCACTCGGCCTTCGAGCAGGCCCAGCGCGCCGTCGCCGAGCTTCCTTAGGCTGCAAGGCTCAGGGAGGAGTCGGGCCCGGGAGTGAGGAGAGCCATGGCAGTACTTTCATGACCCTTCCGACTACTCCGCCAGGTGCCGTCCTGATCAGCCTGCGATCTCCTTGCCAAGGGCAGCGAGCTTGAGCACGGTGTTAAGATTGCGCCCGGTTGCAGTCTTGGCGAACGGCAGCTTGAGCCTCGATTTGCCCATTCCATCCGGGAAGTGAATGTATACTTCGCGCCCGTCGAGCTTCGCTTCTTCGCGGCCCGGAATACTCAGATCAGTTAGCGCGTCCTTCGCGGGTGCTTCATCGAGAAAGAGCACAAGCAGCTGATTGGGCGCAGCGTTCTTGAAAGGATTTCGTTTCACGATGGACTCGAGCTCTTCCACACTGCGCAGTAAGACTCCCACAGGCTTGCCCATCTTCTTGGCGAGCGCCTGCTCGAGCTTGGCTTTGACGGTCGCTTGGGCCAGCTTGCTCACGAACACGACGTTGCCGCTTTGAATGTAGGTCTCGACGCGCGTGAAGCCGACCGCTTCGCATAAGCTGACCAGGTCAGCCATGGTAAGCTTGCCGGTTCCACCCACGTTCACGGCACGCAAGAGCGCAATAAAAGTTGCCATGCTCGACTATAGGCGATGGGACGTGGGCGAGCCTTCTGATGGCCGTGGCGATGCGACGGGTCCGGTTCGAGCTGCGCTGGCCCGAGATCAACCACTTCCTCGACAACCCGCGTCGGCCCGCCAAACGCCGGAAGTCTCGCGAATTCGGCGCGATCGTGTATTGGGTAGGACGGGATCCCACTACCGCGTCAGGACAGCGTAATAGTAATAGGTTTTGGCCGTGCCCCCTGCCATCAACACGAGACGCGTCCCGTTGTACGAGACGCGCTGGAGCGCGTTGGCACCGGCGGCGAACAGGGAATAGTTCCTGTACTGGTCGCAAATGGCCGCGTTCCCAGACACGACAGTGCCATTCGCCATCTCGGTGATCGTCCCCGTTCCATCGTCGTTCCACTTCAGCGAGACGGAATGCTCGGTGACACATTGCGTCGTACCGTCCATGCCCGTCACCCGCTCGGTTCCCGCTCCGTTCATGAGCGTGAGCTGCACATCGACGTCCGTCAGGGGCTCAGTGAGCTGCTCGTCAGGGGTTGCGGGATCTGCGGTCCCGGAATAGACAACCTCCCACGTGCCGTCCAGCTCCTCGATATCGTTGGACGTCCCGCTGTCTTCAGCGCCGCACGCAGTGATCCATGCAATGAGAGCGATCGTTTGAATCTTCATGCAGCAAGGGTACCACCACCGATTAACGGACGCTCTGAATGAACCGCGACTTCGTATTGCGGTTCGCGAAGCTGTGTAGCGTGACGCGAGCACGATCGGGACGCGGACATACATCTTACTGTATATAGAGCTCGTTTACGCACTGACAGGTCAGCTGGCTGTTGAACCACAGAAGCCCAGGCGTGTCTTCGCACGCGACGCGCGAGCCGTTGTCACCGCGTACTGCACCGATGCAGCGACCGACACGCCCCCACTGTTCCCCGTCGCAGAACGTGCTGCAAGAGACTGTGCCGTTGTTACCTGGCTTGATGAAACCACGTTCGCATTCGCAGAGAAGCTGCGAGCCGTTCGCGAGTAGGCCGGGACTCGTGAAGCAGTCCAGGCGCTGACCGCGGTCCTCGCGCACGGCGCCCACGCAGCCGCCGACTTCGCCCCATTGGGGCCCTTCGCAGAACGTGGTGCACGAGACGGTGCCGTTGTTGCCAGGCTTGAGAAAGTCATAGTCGTAGTAGATGGCAGGAGAACCATTCAGCAGGGGGTTGTTTCCTGTGCCACCACCCGACTGATCGACTCCGATCGCATACACTTCGACGCGGTGCGCTCCGGGGCTGAGACGGGGCGGCACCCAGTTGAAGGCATGTGCGCCGACGTCCGCGCGAAACCCATCCGCAGTAATCGCGGCCATGCCCTGGCCATCGATGTAGATGTGGACCATGATCGAGCCGCTGAAATTGGGATCCGAAGCCCAGCCGGAGATCTCTTGGTTCGATGCGTAGTCGATGAAGCCCGTCGCAGGACGCTCGGGGTCAAACACCACCGGAGGTATGGGTGGCAGCGGTGGCTCGAAATCGCTCTCGTTCGGCGTCCGGCCTTGAAGCTCAGAAGGCTTGAATGTGAAGATGAAAGGGTAAAACGAGCCGGATGGCTCCGGCTTGTGGCCGAAGGGCCGGCGTTGATAGTAGCGGGCGCCGAACTCTGAAGCCGTCCAGTAGGTCGTGCCGACCCGGGCGAGGTCTTCGATGCCACGAGGAATGACCTTATACACAGGATAATGGGTAATCTTGGTGTTCGGAGGTTTCCCGTTTAATGCGTCGGCTACACGATACTTGAAGACTCCTTGCGTGCCTGACACGACCAAGGTTTCAACGCCATTTTCGAGTACCAGCTCCGCCCCCTGTGCGTCAGGAGCCCAGTACTTTGCGAACGGAATGCCGATGGGTGCAAGCACACCGGAGACCAACGCTCCGTCGGCGTCGAGGTTATAGCGGTATAAGGATCCGCTGGAACCAATGAGCATGACGGGTTCACGCCCGATCAGGCTGAACGATGCAAAGCCAGCGGTTTCCGTGGTCCAACTGCCGGAAGGGGACAGCTGTCCGCAATTCTCACCGGCACCCATTGGGACTTTCGGCGCGGCTCCCACTTTGTATCGCGCGAGCGAGCCATTGCTTGCCGCGTAAACGCTGCCGTTGAAGTACGCGATGCCTCCCAGGTGCCCGTACATCTGATTGCCACTGAGTCGCCAGCAGCGCGTGATGCGGTTCTGGTCGAGGTCGATTTCAGTAATGATCGACCTATTATTCGCAAAGGTCACGGGAAAGGTAGAGGCGCCGGCGGTGATTCCCTCGCTCGATTCACTGTCGTACCCCGCGGACTTCCAGTACTGCGAAAGGTAGAGCAGGTTTCGCGAGCACGTCTGGCTCCCCTCGCAGGAGTGAGCAACGCCCTGCACAATGTAGTCATCCGACGTGAAAGGCACGAAGGCACGCGCGTCGACGCCCTTACCTTCCGAGTTGGCAATCCAATCCACCGCCAGATCGGGCGGCGTCCACTGTTCCTGTCCCGAACCACCGTAAGGTGCGCCGTCGTCAAAGCTTGCCGCGCCCAACAGCTCGCCGCCATCGTGCAATATCTTCACGTTCGCATAGCGGAGATCCATCGCGTAGTTGCGGACTGATGCCGCATGAATCCTTCCTTTGAAGGACAAATTGAGCTGCCCAGCTGCGGCGCCGAGAACTGGAGGAGTACTACTATCCACGAGGCTTTCGGCGCCCACGAGGGTGGTGACTTCCAAGCCGTCGACTTTGCCATCTAAGTGCAGCGATAGTTTCGCAACGCGCGCGCCGACCGTACCGATCGCGGTCGTCTCGCAGACGATGAAGGTGGCGACATACCACCTTCCTTGCGTCAGTGCTTGCTGCCCGGTCACCGTCACGTAGCGGCTTCCAATACGAACGACCCCTTCGAGCTTGTCCTTATAGAGACGAACCGCGAAGCCACCATCCTTGACGTTCGAGAGAAGCACTTGCGTACCGGTAAGGCGGTCGGCACGAAACCAGATCTGAGCCGTGAGGCCCTGGAAGGTTGCATCGGAACGACGCAGTTTGATCGGCGAGATCGCAGCGACGTAGTCGTTGATGCCGTCGAGCTCGACCTTGGAAAGATCCTGATTGAGCGGATTCAGTGTATCGATATCGAGTGGCGTCGAAGCCGTGTCAGGAGTTGCACCTCCTCGATACTCAACAGGGTTGGTCCACGGCGCCGCTTCACTGCCAGGACGGAACCGGAACACCATGGTGCTCGAGTCCGCGTGCGCGAGCAGGGCAGGAAACAATGCCAGGACGGCTGGCAGCGCCACGCGCAAACCAAATCTCTGCGCACAAGTAAGGATGGACATGCTGCCTCTGAGTGTTGAAGGTCGCCTGTCAGTAGCACGCTCCCAGTAGGCCTCAGCCCGGTATCATCCCAAACGGAGGGCCGCCACGGCATCCTAGTGCACGAAGTGCTGCGCAAATGGGAAGGTTCGGTTTGGGATCACGAGAAGACCTCCGTGGTGGAGTTGCAGCACGCGCGGGATTTTCGGACCGCCACGCGCCAACCTACTCGCAGTGAGAGTGTCAGGGCTTGGGCCAGGTGGAGCTATCCTGGAAGCACATGCCATTGGGGAAACTCAGGGTCTTGGCGTCCCAGGTGATCCGAAGATCCGAGTTGTCCTGTTGCACAAGCAACTCCGGGCACGCGCCGCCGGCCATGTCCATCGTGATGGACTTCATCGCGCCCTTTACGCCCTTCAGCAGCAGCGCGTCGACGTCGATGTTGGCGATGGATTCTACGAGCCACTCAATGGCCTGGGTAATGAGCGGAGCATCGTGGTCCGTGGCGAGGTGCGTGGGCGTGATCGTGATGCCGTCCTTCGCGGTGCACGCGAAGTCCATGTCGTAGTCGATCCAGAGCACCGCGTTGCCAGCGCCCGGAGCCTCATGTTCGAAGCGGATGCGCGAATGGATGGTGTTCTTGTCGTGACCGATGACGCTGGCGTAGCCGCTGCTGGCCCATGAGGCGCCGTAGTCGCGAAGCACCGGAGCCATCTGGGTCTTCGTCATGTCGCGAAACCAGTTGCTGTTGACAACAGCAGGCGGATTGCAGATGGCGATGGGCGTCGTCCAGCCCGCAGGGCTGAGCAGGTTGTTCTGGACGGTCGAAGCATAGTTGACCCGCTGGAGCGCGCGGCCGAGGCGAAGGGTCGCGCCACCCGTCTGCACCTGGCTGTTGGTGGCAAGGTCGTAGGTATTCCAAGCCTTGGCGTCGGTCGAGTCGAGCCAGGTATCGTCGGAGTTGAAGAGGATGGTGGTGCCGTTGACCCTTACCCACACGTAGTCGACGCACAGGCCGTCCGTGCCGAGAAGCTTGAGCGACAGATTGCTCAAGGTCCCGACGCTCTCTTTGGCGGAAATGCGGTACGTCGTCGCCTCGTTGGCCGCGTGGCTCGAGCCCAGGGCCACGTAGGGCTCGGGCATACCGTCGTGTTCCCAGTAGAGCCGGAGCGCACCGGCCGACTGCGCGTTCGTCGCGTCGCAGGTCTTCACCGTGACGTCGACGGGGCCCGCGAGCGGCGTCGTGCCCGTGGGGTAGGTCAAAGTGATGTCCGAAAAGCGCACCTCCTCGACACCGCTGTCGGAGTCGAGAAAGATGTCGCCGTTGCCGGAGCCAAAGTACGTGCCCGTGTACGCGTCGGCCGTCTTGTACTCCCACACCTTGGTTTCCTGCAGGTACATCGCCACGCGGTCAATGCACAGGCCGTCGCCACCGGGCTTGGTCACTTTGATGTACTTGAGGTCGCTCATCTGCGCAGTCGCCGGGCCGATGCTCGAGACGGCAAAATTGTTCGTGGTATTGCGCTCGAAGTCGTCGCCGGGATTGTCGAGGAGATAGCTGTACACGCTCGACCCAACGCCAAACTTGACGGTCACATCGTCGTCGGTGCCCGCGTTAGTGACATCACAGACGTGGACCTCGAACCTGGGAAGTAGGAGTGGGATGTTTTCATAGGTCTGCGCGGATGTCTTGGCCGGTGTCATCACACTGCCGAGGCCAAGAACGGCGAGAAACGTGCCCGAGACTGCTTGCTTGAAGATGTTCTTAGACATGACTGGTTACCCTAAATTTTGGAGGTTGAAAATCGATGGGTCGTGGTCGATGTGCGCGACTCAGAGCGAGAGCAGCTTGGTTCCGTCGAAGGTGCACACGTAAAAGCGCATGCTGTCGCAGTAGCTGCCGGAGCACTCCACGCCCGTGATGAAGCGGTTGACGCCGAACGAAACGCTTGCGTTCTCCTCCGAGCGCCAACTCGTCCAGGCGCAGTTCGTGGCGCCGACGGCGTAGGTCGTGCCGCTGACGGTCTTCTTCGGGATGCCGCACTCGACGGCCACCTTGTCGCAGTAGCTCCCCGAGCACTTCATGCTGTTCACGATGCCTGGCGTCGCCTTCTTGTAGTTGCAGACGTGGTAGGTGTCCCCGTCCTGGCCGTACCATCCGCCAGCGAACGACCCCTCGATGCCCCCGTCTTCTTCCGACATCCACTCGGACCAGTAGTTCGTGGCCGCGTCGATCTTCACGCCCGTCGGCAGTGACTGACACAGAAGGTGCACGCTGTCGCAATAGCTACCGCTGCAGCCGAAGCCAATGGCGCCCTGGTTGTACTCGTTGCACCAGGTGGCGCGTCCGCTGTCTTCTTCCGACACGTAGGGCGACCAATAGTCCGCGCTGGCAGTGCCCACGAACGACGCGAGCGAGAGAGCAGCGATGAGCAGAGAACGAAGGCGTTTCATAGGTAATCCTTGGGCAAGCCCGCCACGTCGTGGCGGGTGGTTGGGGCGCGAGATGCCACTTTTCTAGCGCTGGCCTAGAAACTCGCCATGGCGGTTCAGGGTGAGGCTCAGACGGTGGCGACCTCACCCTGGGGCGACCTCCGGGCGACCTCACCCGGCCTGGCGTTCCGCCGACGGGTGTCGGCGCTTTCGCCAAGCATCTCAGGCTAAGCGTACGACATCACCTGCGCATTCCACGGCACAGTCGCTGCCTCTTCTCGCGCACCATGACCATGCCGCGACGCATCTGCCCGGGAGCAACCTACCTCATCACCCGACGCACTCTGCGCCGCACGCATCTACTACGCCCTGACATCGAGCTGAACAATCTGTTCGTCTACTCCTGAGCAGCCGGTCGAAGGGGTATGTGCCTGCCGCGGATAATCAGGGCTCATCTGACTTCACAAGCCCGGTCACGAGACGCGCGGCGGAACGCTGAGGCGCTGGGCAGGCTACCGGGTGACGTAATCGCGCTTGAAACCGCCGTACTTCCCAGGGTACAGCACATAGTCTGGAAGGCAGAGATTCCAAGACCGGCAGCGATAGCCTGGTTCCGCGGTGCACCTCGCGCTGCAGCCGTCGCCGCCTTGCCGCCCGCCGTCGTCGCAAGCCTCGCCCGCATCGTGCTGGCCGTTGCCACACGTGTACTCGCACGCGCGCCAGCCCTCGGGAAGGCCCCACTTGGGGCCGTTGTTCAGCCCGCAGGCCATCGTTTCGCCCTGGCGGCCGCACTCTATGTCCCCGTCACAGCCGCCCTCCCCGGGTTCGCAAGGGCACTCGAAGCTGCAGAAGTCGCTGACCGGCACGTTGGGGTAGTCGGGACAGTAGGCCTTATCGAGCCGGAACTTGCGATGGGCGGAGCCGCAGCTGAACCAGTTCTCCCGCGCCAGGTGGTAGCCCGCATCCTCCAGCCTAGCTGGGTCACTGACTGTCGCGGGCACGGTGCGCGTGATGCTGCCGCCCCAGTACACGCCGAGCTCCACGTACCAGCCATCGGGCAGGCGCGCCCAGGCGTAGTCGCCAGGAACCGCACCGTACGGATCATTCGGGTCGCCCGTGAAGCTCGATACGGTCACTTGTCGCGATGCCACCCCCGCGGGTGTGGGAGCCTTTGTGCGGTTGGCCGCCTCATGGTCGAAGCGGTGGTGAAATGCCCCGGTCAAGCCCTCACCCTCCGGCGCCGTCACCCACTGGTCAGGGTCGTAGGGAGTGTGCGGGCCAAAGCACCACATGTGCTTGAACACGACCTGGATCGGCTCTCCTGGCGTAGGATCTCCGATCGGCGGATCGGGATCAGGGTCGGGTTCGGGTTCGGGTTCGGGATCGGGATCGGGGTCGACGGGCAAGCGTCGGAGCGCTTCCGTCTGCTCGCCGAGCTGGGGCGGCGCGTCGGGCACCTCCGCGATACACCCGACGATCAAAGCCGCGAACGACAAGCTAGATGCAAGCTTCATCCTCATCCTGTTCTCCCTACGACGCGCGAGATGGTTTCGACCGCGCGAGCACGAGAGGTTACGTTCGGCCGTGCCGATCGCTACCCCGTGCATCCCGCTGGCACACATTTTCGTACCCGCGAACGGACGGTGGCACGGGTCACCGGCACCTCCCAGGCCGAATTACCCTTGAATCGGCCACGAGCGGGGCGGAATGTCCCCTACCCCACCCTGGGACGCGCGCCCGGGCGCTCTCGCTTGTTCTTGGGTGTGTGTTCGCGCTCTTGGGATGTGATGCGGCACCCCAAGGGCCGGCTCCGGCGCGCTCCGCGTCGCTGTTGATGTATCGCACGGTCGCGCGGGACAGCACCTGGCTCGATGCCGAGCTTGCAGGGCTCCTGCGCGTCACGCCGCCCATCTCGAACGACGAGACCCTCGAAGCGCACGTGTGGGACGCGCAGGGCCACGGCACGAAGCTCTCCGTGAAGCGCAAAACCAGCGACCGCGAGCGCTCACTCTTCGCGATCGATCCGGCTTCGTGGCCCGAGGACGCCGTGGGCCAGCGCTTTCATCTTCAGCTGCGCGTCCGGCAACACGCTCGATCCACGCCCGTCGACGGCAGCTGGACCGTCCGTTGGGGGCAGACGCCGAATGCGGTGCGGAAGCAAGCCGCGGGGCAGGTCCAAACCGTCACGACGTTCTTCTCCGATGCAGCGCCCACCGGTGTGAGCGACGTGGCTTGGCTATGGCTCAGCCGCAAGGAAGCCGACGACGCAGATAAGGGAGGGCTCAGCGGGGCGGTGGAGGCCTACCGTGGCGCCGCCAAGGTCGCGCAGAAGCTCGGCGTGGCGGCGCTGGCCGCAGAGTGCCTGCGCAAGGCCTCGCTGCGCGCTTTGAACCTCGGAGACTACCTGCTCGCCCTCAGCCTTTTGCAAGAAGCCAAGGCAGAAACGGATCGGGTCACAGACCCCAAGGGCGAGGTCGATCAGGCGTATCAGGAGGCGCTGCTGGCGTTGCGTCTCGGTCGTTTGGCTCACGCCAAGCAGCGCGCGGAGGCGGCGCTCGCGGGAGCGTCTCGCTCGGAGCGCACCACACTGCGCTGCGTATCCCTCGACATGCTTGGCGAGCTGTTGCAGGTCCAAAGGCGCTATCCGCAGGCGCTCAAGGCCTACGACCAAGCCTTGGACTGCCAGAAGACCCACGCCAATCTAGACCCAGAAGGGCTCGCCACGGTCGAGATCAACCAGGCATGGACGCTGCTTCGCGCTGCCGCCGATGGCTTGACACCCCAGTTTGCGCGGGCTGATCGGCTTCTCGAGCATGCCGCTTCGATCGCGAAAGTTCCGTCCACCCGTGCCCATGCCTTTGCAAACTTGGCTTGGTCGCGCTTTCAACAAGCTGAGTTCGAGCGGGCGCTCGAGACGCTGCGAAGCGCGCTCCAGGCCTCGCCTGACGATGAGGGGGAGATCGGCCGCTTCGTCCCGCTCCTCGAAGGGTGGGTGCACGCGTCGCAAGGCGATGCGATCAGGGCGGCGCGAGCGTTCCAAAGCGTGCTCAAAGAAACCGAGCGCACGCCTGGGTTCGTCGGGCTCCTCTCGGCCCAAGCCCACTTCGGATTGGCAGGCACGTTCAGGGGCCAGCCGAACGGGGCCGAGCGCGCGCTCGATCACTTGCGGCGCGCGGTCGATCAAGCATTGCGGGCGGGTGCCTACGGCGACTTGTTCGATCCCGAGGCTTTTCTGTTCGCAGCCCCTGCGCAGTTGGCCGATGCGCTCTTGCTCGAACTGGCAGAACGGGGACTCGGCCACGAGGCGCTGCGGACGCTCGGACGACTGCAAGAGCAAAGCTGGCGTGCCTGGCGACGGGCCGCTCGTGAGCCC
>JBKJIA010000116.1:0-36413 GCA_046598735.1 Polyangiales bacterium | reverse complement strand
AACCTCGATTCCACCACGCCCAGCGATAAGGGTGGGTACTTAGATCTCGACTACGGAGTGGGCGGCAACGTGCTGGCCATGAGCGTGCACGCACAATGCGTCGACGCGCCCACGAAGTCCTGCAGCGATCCCGGCGGCAGCGATCCCGTCGCGCGACGCAACGCCATGCGAACCAACTGCACTTGCGCCAACGAACAGCACTACGCTTATCGCTACGACGAGCTCAACCGTATGAGCGAAGCGCGGCGTTTTGACCGCGCAGGCGGGCTGTGGTCGCTCAAGGCTCGGCAGCGCTACCGCTACGACAGCGCGAATCAGCGAACCGTCAAAGAAACGAGCGACGTTGCCGCCAACGACACGCGGGCAACCTTATATGTGCTGCCGGGCGACTTCGAGCGTCGAGGCTTAGCGGTGCTCCCAGATCGCTACGGAGCCCTGCTTGGAGCGAACAGCCCACAAGCCGCGCTGGATCCGAGCACGCAGGGCCTGTCGCGCTGGTACCGCGCCGACAGCTGTTCAGTTAACGCAGCTACTCAACGCGTCGAATGCCGGGACGGTCGCGGCGGCCCGTTGCTGCAAAATGCAGGGGCACCCGCTTCGGGTCAGCCCTTGATCAATCCTACCGGTCTAGGCAATAGGCCAACCCTAAATTTCAATACGAGCACCGCGGCCCTCGTGGGCCCAGCAGATGCGCAGACGCCCACCAGCTCACGCTTCACCATTGCATTTGTAGGCGCGATAGACGTTGCCCGGTTGCACTATCCGATCTGGGCCCACGACACATATCGCCCCGACGGCAAGCGAGATCGTATCGTGTTGCACGCAGAGTTCGTCGGAAGCAACGGCACCTTATATTACAGCTCGACCGAGGATTACGGAGGCGCAAACTCGCGAGGGCAAGCATACCTGTCCGCACCCTTCCAGCTCGGGCAGCCGATGTCGGTCGTCATTCGATCGTTCGCCTGTAGCGAGATCACGTGCCCTGCTGAGAACCCGGCCCCCGCAGTCCCACGCACGGGCCGCACGGAGCTGTACCTGAATGGCGTGCTCATGGCGTTCAGTGACCAGTCGCTTCCGACCCAGATGGCGACCGGTGTAAGGTCCGCAGGGGGTCGCATTAGCGAAATGCTCATGTACGACCGCCCCCTCGCCTCCTCGACCGAGCTCCCGGCTCTGCATCGCTATATCGGTCAGCGTTACGGCATTACCATGCAAGGAACCGCACCCAACACGGGTGTAGGTTCCCCGGACGACGCCGGCAAATCCGAGACGCACTACATGGTCGCCGGCGCACGCGTGGTGTGGAAAAACCGCGACACACTAACCCCAGGCGCGCTGGACCCTGATCACCGCATTACCTTTGCAGTTGGCGATCTCATCCAGAGCACCAGCGCCGTGGTCGACCTGATGAGCGGTGAGCTCCTCGAGGTCACCGGCTTCTACCCCAACGGCGCACGCGAGCACTGGCTAGATTCGAGCCTCGACAACGCGGATTCGATGCCGCTGGAGACAGTGGGCTTTACGGGTAAGGAGGCCGATGAGGAGGTCGGGCTTACTTACTTTGGCGAGCGGTATTTGATTCAGCGGGTTGGAAGGTGGAGTACGCCGGATCCGTTGAGTATTCATGCGATGGGTGGAGGGGAGTGGCTTAACAGCTACCACTACGTGTCAGGGGGTCTCCTTCAACGGCGGGATCCGCTCGGGCTGAACGCGGATGTGACTGTGAACTCTCAGGGCGGACGCACGTACGAGGTCGTAGTTGCAGTTAAGATCTTAGTTACGGCTGCCAATGCTACCGATGCTGTGGCGACCGCGGACTACCTCCGGGGACAGGCGGAGAGATGGAATGGCACAACGGGAAGTGTCGACGTTCGAGAGCATGACGCGATAGTGAGCCTCCGCTTCGAAGTTAGTGTAGAGGTCGCTCCGCACGCAGAAGCGGAAGCAACGAACGGTGGCCAATCCGCGCCACGAAACCCACCCTCAGAGGCTGACATGACTGTGGACAAGGGCAGGCGCGTCACGGACGATCGCGTTGCCACGGAATATTATGGAAACTTTAGCAGGGCCAGGGAGGGGTCGAATGTCGCAGTTCCGAGGAATACGGCGGAGAAAGGAGCGAGGTCGGTAACTCCTTCATCTTCAGTCATGTTCTTGGCGAACACTGGTGAGAACACTGGCGCCCACGAAATCGGACACCTTCTAGGATTACCGGACCTGTACGTCGAGAGCCGAAATAGCGATGGCAGTACATCTGTCAGCATCCCTAAAGGTGCAGAGGGCAACCTTATGGCGGGCGCGAGTAGCGACCCATGGCTCGGAGCGGATCAGCTTCGCAGCATCGCGAAGAAAGCGATGGACGCCTACAACGCACCTTCAACGGGTTCGGGTCCTCAGGATACGCCAAGAACCTGGGACGGGTATAAGGAGGCTGACCGGTCGCCAGCCAATCCGGAGCGAGCGGCTCGCATAGAGGGTGAGTTCTACCAGGAGAGCGGCGTCGAACGGTAGCGGTCGCACGGGCGGAGGGACGAATGTATTGGGGAAGCGAACGAGTATCACGAGCGCTCTTCAGATGGATTTTTTACACTTTGGCGCTGTGCCCCGCTTTGCTGACAGGCTGTCCGGCCGCTGTCCGCGATGAGAAACCTACTGACGTGCCGAGCGAGGGCGCAGCCGTCGCTGGCGCAGCCGTCGCTGGCCCGAGACAGTGGCGCGCTGGCGATCCTTGGCCTGTATTGCCTCTGCTTGCGCCGCCGAAGGGCTCGCGGCCGCCCGATGAATGGGCGTTGATTGCGCGTGCGGATTTGGTCGTAAGGGGTCAGCTTCAGCGAACGCGCAGAAATAGCGTGAAGCCTAACCGATACATGTTGGTATCGAGCGGCGGGGGCCCTGGCGTCGCGCCCGCAACAGTCGTTGCGTTCGAAATGGGGGTGGAGGCCGAGAGCTGTCAAGCCCTGGTCACGCAATGGGCTGCTGAAGGCCTGGCAGTCGTGATGCTCTTCGCCGGTACCCCGACGACGGGGTACGTTCCTATGTCCGCCTGCGGGTGGGCCGACGACGCGGGCCGCCGCCTCCCATCGCGCGCCCTTGCCAAGCTCGAGCAGTCAGGACAAGTGCAATGTTCTGCCGACATTTCGTGGCTACTCGACGGGATCGCGAAGGGCACCAAGCCCCTAGCGAAGCTAGCGATCTCCGACAATCGCAGGTTGGCACAGGTGGTAGGGTGCGTCGGGCCGCGGCCCTTCTTTTCCCCTATGATCCTTGTCGAAAATGAGACACCGGGGAACGAGGCTTTTCGCTTGCTAAGTGTTAACAGCGAGGCCCACGTGATTGATCTCATGCTTGCTCGAGCTTTTCAGAGGGATCTGTGCTCCGAACTCTGGGATCGCTCGATGTCGGAGGCGAACGAGGTTTGCGTCCGAAGATGGCAGCGATTCCTAAGGTGGTGGAGTCCCATTGGTGACCCATAATAGCAGGAACGCACCCTTCGATGGGCAGCTTGCGGCGTGGATGGTTAGATTTGTCCGGCGTCTTCGTATTCCTCACGCTGTATTCGCGAAGCGCTGAGTGACGCCGTCGTCGCGCAGCACCTCGCTCGCCCGCGTTGGAGCTTCAAGTAGCATCGCGATACCTTACTGTCGCAGGCGAAGTTGAGGTGAGGCGACACAGGGACGATTCATACATATATACATATATATGTATTGTGGTCCAGCGAGCAGGGGCCGGTAGCTCCGTACTGTCTTCTACCTGACAAGTTTCACCACCCGGCAATCTCGCCCTTATGTGTTGACGGTCGCACTGATCCCATCGTTGGCCCGATTTTCAGTCGGATCGTTTGCAGCAGAAGAGGGTGCCCGGACCCGCAGCGCGAGCGACCTTACTGTATGCTGCTGACGACGCCGTTCTTAGAGAGCGCTGTGAAGCCGGCGCTCTGCTCCTGCCACCAGCTCAACGCGTTTGCATCAAGGCCCGTGATACCCACTACGAACGAAGCCGCGAGCGCACGAATCGCAACGGCCTCGGGCTCGCCGCCCTTGGGACAAATTCTGCACTCGACGCCCTCACACGGAGTTCCTTCGAAGGTGAAGTGATCGGCGTTGTTTACCTTCAGCACGCGCAACATGCGGCCCTTATACTGCGCCAGCATGTTCTCTTGGGAGTTGCACATGGAGGGCTCGCCAGCCATCGCGTACACCGGCTTCTTGATGGTATCGAGCGCAGCCTTCGCGAGGTCGCTGTCGACCGCATCGAGCGCTAGAACCGCTTCAACGTTCGTTGCTTGCGCCGCGGCGAGCAATGCATCGAGACCGCCGGCGCTGAAGCCTGCGTAGATCACGCGCTTGCCGCCGACCTTGGCGCCAAACTCGGCGATCGCAGCGCCGTTCTTGGGATGGTTGATGCCTCCGCCATTCGTGCACAGGCTGACGGTGTGGGTCGCGATTCCCCAACTCGCAATATACGTGGCAAGGGTGCGCAAGGCTTCACGCGAGGAGCCCACCCCGAAGGCCGCGAAACCCGGAGCAATCACTACGCTGACTTCAGTGCCTGAGGTGGCCGGCGTGAACGACTCATAGTCGAACGAGCAGGTGTCGCCCGCGAACTTTTTCACGGTGTTGGTGACGCTGACCGCGCCTTTTACGCGATAGTCCGTGCCGAGTGCTTCGACGGGCACGGAGCCGTCCGGCGTCTTGGGCGGTGGGACCATGCGCCCTGCGTCGCTGCCTGCATCGCGGTTCGAGGGTGGCTTGTCGGTGGGCGGCTGATCGCCTGCATCGTCGCCCGCGTCGACCGAGTTGAACGATGCGTCTTGGGGCGCGTCGCTCGCGCTCTCGCCGTGACAGGCGCCGAGGAAAAGACAAATAAGAAGAAAGCGTCTCATGCTGCAAATACTCCTGTGCTTAAGCCGCGCCTAAACACTGTGCAGCACTCCGCGCTGAAATCACGCACGACCCGGGGTGAACGCGCACGCCGAGAGCGTTTGCACACATGAATAGCGCAAGCAGAGCACGCCATTAGGAAACCGAAGGCTCGCTTCGATTACCCCGCAACGGTCCATATAAGGTTAGTAACCCGGCCAGGTGCAGTCGTGCGTACATATGCGCGACTTTCCTGAATGCAGCTCGTAGCCGATCGCCTTGGCACGATGCGTTACTAAGTTTGTGCACGTCGCGCGCATTAATGCTGGGTCATTGTGACTCAGCGCCGGATGTGAACAGCTTGCAACCCCAGGATTCAAGGATTCCGTGACGGCACATTAGATGCAGCCTAGTGGACGGTGAAAGTGAGGGGGTCATGGGACAAACATGGATGGAGGTTTGCGCGCTCAGTCTCGGCTTGCTCATCCCGCAAGCCACGTTTGGGATGGAAGCCGCGCATGCCCAGGACCGCACGGAATCCAAAAACGAGGCTCGCGGCCAGGCCAAGCAAGACGCCCGTGCAAAGCCGGCTGCTGACAAAGTCGTCAAGGCTGAATCCAAAGCCAGTAAGAGCGAGTCCACGCAAGCCTCTACGGACGAAAAGGGTGCTGAGGCTGCGTCGAACGAGCGATCAGCCTCCGCGGCTGCTGCGAGACGCGGAGAGCTTAAGGAACGCGGCGAACTTGTGACGGGCACCCCAGTGACTGCGCTGACCCCGCGCCTGAAGCTAGTGAAGACGCCCCCCGCGGCGCCCGTGCCAGGCGCAGAGGTGACGGATCCCACGCTCATCCCGATGCCACCCGTATTCGTAGTAGTGCCCGCGCCGTTGGAAGCGGCCAAGGATGAGGCGTTGCGTGAGCGGGTTCAGAGTGAGTTGCTCAAGAACGGATCGCTTTCGTACACGGGGCGTTTGGTCCGGGTCTCCGTGCAAGGCGGAGAAATTACGCTGACGGGCCAGCTCGACACGCAATACGAGAAGTTGCACGTGGAGCGAGCGGTGGAGCGCGTGCGGGGGCAGCACGTCTTACACAATCAGCTGACGTTACGCTCTCCTACGCCCGCGAGACCCCGAAGTGATTCGACCGCTAAATAGTAAGGTTCCGCACGCAGCGCGAGAGTTAAGATACGTGCCTTACTCTCTGGTGCCGCGAGGGCAGGCCGCGTACGGGGATCTAAGCGTGAGGTCCGGCACGGCCACGGTGTAGAAGTCGCTTGTCTTTGCGCCTCCAATCATCCACACCCTCGACAGTTGCGCTCCCCCCACGCGCGAAGCGGCCTCTCGCTTCGCGTCGAGCGCCCGAAAGAGAGATTCTTCAGTGCATGATTTTCAAGCAATGGCCGCGCGTTCGCGTGAGCCTTCGGTTCGTCTGGCGTGGTTCGGCGTCGTGCTCGCAGCCCAGCTCGTAGCGCCTCTTGCGTCTGCGCAGCTCTCCACCAAGCCTGGCGCAATCGTCAGTAAAGTCAGCGGCAAGTGCCTGAGCGTCAAGGCCGCTTCCGTGGCCGACGCAACGCCCGCGGTCCAATATGTTTGCGATAGTCGGGCAAGCTCGGCCTTCACGCTCGAGCCGTTTGCGGAAGGCTTTCGCATCATCGCCGCGCACAGCGGATCGTGCCTAAGCGTCAAAGCAGCTTCGACCGCCCGCAGCGCCAAAGTGGTGCAGAGCACCTGTCTGGGAACGAGCAACGAAGTGTGGTTACTCGAAAGTTATAACGGCTTCTACCGCCTCAAGGCCAAACACAGCGCCCAGTGTCTGAACGTTCCCAACAGCAGCACGGCCAACAATACGGAGCTCGTTCAGTACGATTGCCAAGGTAAGGATAACGAGCTGTGGTCTTTTGCAGACGCCTTCATTGCGTCTACCGAGCCTGCGCGTTTGGTATCGAACAGCGGTCAGTGCGCAAGCGTTGACGCGGCCTCGAACGGCCTACAGCTACCTTGCAAGGCCGCCGCCAGCGCCGATGATCAGAGCTTCACGCTCGAGCGCGCGGGCGACGCTTATCGCCTGGTCGCTCAACACTCAGGCCAATGCCTTACGGTGTCTGCCGCGAGTCTGACGGACGGCGCGTCGGTCATCCAAGCGCCTTGTCAGGACGCAGCGCAGCAGCTCTGGACGACCGCGCGCCATGCCAACGGCTTCGCCTTCGCCAACAAGAACAGCGGGCGCTGCCTCGACACGGCCGGTGGCTCTACCGCTGCAGGCGCGCGCTTGGTGCAGGCGACCTGTGCGGGCGTCAGCAGCCAGGACTTCCGCGTGTCGGCCCAGGCCAGCCTTGGCGAATGGAGCAGCGTTTCAGGTCTACCCATCGTACCCGTGGCGGCCGCGGCCCTGGCCAATGGTAAGGTCATGCTCTGGTCTGCCTACGACGCCTATACCTTTGGCGGCGATCGCGGCAAGACCGATACGGCGCTCTACGACCCTGCCACCAACGGCGCGATTCGCAGCATGGTGGTGAACACTGCCCACGACATGTTCTGCCCTGGCACCTCGATGTTGTCCGACGGACGGCTGCTCGTGAGCGGCGGCAGCAGCGCGCAGAAGACCAGCATCTACGACTCTGTCACGCAGACCTGGAGCAAGGCTGCGCTGATGAAGATTGCGCGCGGCTACCAAGGTAATACCGTGCTCGACACGGGAGACGTGTTCACGATCGGTGGCTCATGGAGCGGCGGTCAGGGCAACAAGACGGGCGAGGTATGGAGCCCGGTGAATGGCTGGACGTTGCGTCCGGGCGCTCCTGTCGCACCGATCCTCGGTACGGACCCTCAGGGCGTGTACCGCAGCGATAACCACGCCTGGTTGTTTGGTGTCGCAGGCGGCGCAGTCTTCCACGCGGGCCCCAGCGCGCAGATGAACTGGTTTGGTACCAGTGGCACTGGCAGCACAAGCTCTGCAGGCAAGCGCGCAGACGACGCGTACAGCATCAATGGCAACGCGGTCATGTACGACGTAGGTCGCATCCTTAAGGTGGGCGGTGCACCCGCTTATCAGAAGGCCAATGCCAGCAAGGGTGCTTATGTCATCGACATTAACTCGGGAGTCGTGGTCACTAAGACGGCGCCGCTTGCCTACGCGCGCAGCTTTCAAAACAGCGTGGTACTGCCCGACGGTCGTGTGGTCGTGATCGGTGGCCAGGCTTATGCCGTACCCTTCACGGATGCTACCGCCGCGCTCCCCGCCGAGATCTGGGATCCGGCGACGTCCGCCTTCACCACCGTGGCGACCATGGGCGTGCCGCGCACCTATCACAGCATCGCCTTACTGTTGCCAGACGCGCGCGTGCTCGTGGGTGGCGGCGGCTTGTGCGGTGCGACCTGCAACAACAATCATCCCAACGTGCAGACCTATTCGCCCGACTACCTGTTCGCGCCGAATGGGTCTGCAGCCGTGCGTCCCGTGATCACAGCGGCGCCGGCGACAGCCAGCTTTGGACAACAGATAAGCGTCAGCACGGACCGCGCCGTGGCGAGCTTTGCGCTCGTGCGCATGTCCTCGGTGACTCACTCCACGAACAACGATCAGCGTCGCATCCCGCTGAGTGTCAACGGCCACACCGGCACGACCTATACGTTGACCACGCCCGCCAACGCCGGCATCGCGACGCCCGGCTACTACATGTTGTTCGCGCTTGACGCGGCCAGCGTACCCAGCGTGGCCGCCATCGTGCAGGTTCGCTGATGCAAGCGACGGGATTGCGCTCGTTCTGCACATCGCTTGTCGCAGCGCTCGCGCTGTTTTTGCCGATGTCTGCACAGGCAGCCGATAACGTGAGCGTCCACGGACGTTACCGCGTCACGCTGCCCGCAGGGGACGACGTGATACCCGTCGCTACGTGGCAGGTGTTTACTCTGCAGGTCGCGCGGATGGATGGTAAGGCGCTCGCCTTGCGAGACTTCGCCATCGACGGCGGTATGCCCGCCCACGGTCACGGTCTACCCACCGTGCCCAAGGTAAGGTCTGCCGGTTACGATGGTGCGTTTCTCGTCGAGGGTTTGCGCTTCAACATGGCGGGCCGTTGGGAGCTGCGCGTGTTGCTTGCCGACGCGGAAGGCACCGATTTCGCGGTCTTTCAGCTCGATGTCGGTGCTAGCGCCGAAAAGTCCAAGTCGCGGGCAACCTGGACCGAAGAGGAGCGAACGGTATTGCGCTCGCTCTCCATCGCAAGTCTGGGACCTGTGCCTGCGGATCCGAGCAACGCCGTGGCAGCGGATCCGCGAGCGGTCGCCCTCGGTCATCGTCTCTTTTTCGACCCTGCGCTGAGCGGGGACGGTAAGACGTCGTGCGCGACCTGTCATGATCCCGGCAAGCACTTTGCAGACGGTCTTGTGCGCGGACACGGCGTGACCGATCTCGATCGCAATACGCCGAGCCTGGTAGGCGCAGCCTATGCAAGCTTCCTGTTTTGGGATGGTCGGCGGGACAGCTTATGGTCCCAGGCCCTCGGGCCTATCGAGGCGCCTGCAGAGATGAACAGCTCTCGGCTTGAAACGGTACGCTACGTCGCCGGGCACTACGCTACGGAGTACAGCGCGCTGTTCGGGGCGCTGCCAAAGCTCGATGCGCTTCCAAAGCGCGCAAGTCCTACGGGTGATGCCGAGTCTCGCGCTGCCTGGTCCAAGCTCTCGAGCGATCAGCAGAACGCGATCAATCGTGCCTTCGCCCACGTGGGTAAGGTGATCGCGGCCTACGAGCGCCAGCTTATGCCGGGCAAGTCTGCCTTCGACCGCTACGTGGAAGCTGTGGAGGCGCAGGACTTGGCTCTCGCACAAACCTTACTAAGTCCCAAGGCGGTCAGCGGACTCAAAGTGTTTATCTCCTCGGACGCGCAGTGCTTGAACTGCCACAACGGCCCGTTGTTCACCAACCAAGGTTTCCACAACATCGGCACGGCCGGCCTAACCGCAGAGCGTCCAGATTTCGGACGTTCGATCGGCATTCAAGCGCTGCTCTCCACGGAGTTCAACTGCGCAGGCCCGTATAGCGATGCGAAGGCGCCCGACTGTCCTGAGCTGTCATTTCTCAACCGTCACGAAGAAAATGGATTGTTAGTAGGGGCCT
Organism: Polyangiales bacterium; assembly: GCA_046598735.1. Taxonomy (GTDB): domain Bacteria; phylum Myxococcota_A; class Polyangia; order Polyangiales; family DASUME01; genus DASUME01. The sequence goes on along the minus strand of JBKJIA010000116.1, from coordinate 26,437 downwards.
ATAAGGTGCCCAGCCTCCGTAACGCGGCACTTAGTGCACCTTATATGCATGATGGGCGCTTTCAAACACTGCGCGCCGTCGTAGAGCACTACCGCGACCCCGCGCTCATGAGCGACACCACGGAGTTCCGGCCGCTCTTCGACATGACACCCTCCGCGCGCGAAGCGCTCGTGCACTTCCTGCAAGCCTTGAGCGCGCCTGTGGCTGCGCCGCCCGAGCTTTTGCGCGCGCCCACGAAATAGCTGGTGCCGCAACAGCCTCAGATCGGTTGCATCACCCATGCAGCCTGAGTAGGGTTGCGCGCGAATGAACGACGCCAAAACGGTGGGTCTACGAGTGAAGCTGCTGGCTCTAGCGGTGAGCTCGCTCTTGATGTTCGGCATCTTGGAACTGTTCGTTCGCGCGTTCATTCCCGTTCGCGATGTGGGGCCCGCCTTTACGGTTTACGATCCCTATTACGGCAAGCGTCTGCATGCGAGCTTTGAGGCCAAGCGCGTCTCGCCCGAATTCCAATTCGAGATCCATACCAATTCGTTGGGTATGCGTGACCCGGAGCCTGCCAGCGCGCCCGTCAAAGGCGTGCTGTTTCTGGGCGATTCCTTCACGATGGGTTTTGGCGTGGCTGACAAGGAATCCTTCCCATCGCTGGTGCGCGCGCGTTTGAAGCAGCATGCGATCAACGTGCCCGTGCTCAACGCCGGCATGGGAAACAACGGGAATGGACGCTGGCTCAAGTTTCTCTCGCGCGACGCTGCGCGCTTTCAGCCGCGCCTGATCGTGCTGCAAGTCATGGAAAACGACTTCAACGACAACCGCACCGAGCACCTGTTCGAGCTCGACTCGTCTGGAAAGCCACGCGCCTTTCCCGTGCCAGGCCAAAGCATTGGTCGCAGGGTGCAAGGGGTGGTCGATAGCATTCCGGGGCTTTCCTATTCGTATCTCGTGGGCTTGGCGTGGGCGGCCGCGGACGGGCGCGGGCTCAAGCAAATGTTCGCCGCGGCGGCGCCGGTGAACGCCAAGCAGGCTACAGGGCCCGAACCTTCCAAAGGACACCCGAGCGACGAGCTGACCTACGCCCTTGTCGCCGCCAGCATCGACAAGGCCAAGGCCTTGGGCGCCGATGTGCTGGGTCTGTTCGTGGAGCTGACGGGGGTGCAGCGTGCTCGCATGGCGCAGGTGTTCGATGAGCACGGCGTCAAATTCGTGGAAGCGCCTACCAAACCGAAAGTGCCCGAGGCTTACTTCATCGTCGATGGCCATTGGAACACGACTGGACACCGTAAGGTCGCCGACCTTTTGGTACCCGAGATCGAAGCTAAGCTGCGCGCTCGGTAAATACGGCGCTCAGCTTCGTTGCCCTCGGTCCCGCGAGCTAAGCGAGATCACGTCCGAACCCCGCTCCGCTGGCTTGCGCGGCTACACCGCCTTCGCTACCTTTCTGCCGCATCCGCCGCGCCGGAACCGTCGCCTGTTTTCGCCTTTGCGCGCGCATTGCCTAAGACAAAACTCCATGAACATCCTCGGCATTTCCGCGTACTACCACGACAGCGCAGCCTGCTTAGTGCAGGATGGTAAGATCGTCGCCGCCGCACAAGAAGAGCGCTTCACGCGCATCAAGCACGACCACGAGTTCCCCGCCAAAGCCGTGGAGTATTGCCTCAAAGCCGGCGGCATTACGCTTGCCCAGGTCGACTTGGTCGCGTTCTACGACAAGCCCGTGCTCAAGTTCGATCGCTTGCTCGAGACCTACGTCTCGTACTCGCCTTCGGGTTTCAAGATGTTCTTGATGGGCTTGCCGCTATGGCTAAAGCAGAAGCTACATACCCCGCGCGAGCTCGATCGCGGTCTCGGCGGCCAATACAAGGGCCGCTACGTTTTTCTCGAGCATCATGAGTCGCACGCGGCGAGCGCATTCTTCCCCTCGCCCTTCGACGAGGCGGCGATTCTGACGCTCGATGGCGTAGGCGAGTGGGCCACGGGCAGCATCGCGGTGGGTCGCGGCAACAAGATCGAGATGCTCAAGGAGCTGCGTTTTCCGCACTCGCTCGGCTTGCTCTACTCCGCGTTCACGTATTTTACGGGCTTTCGCGTCAACAGCGGCGAGTACAAGCTGATGGGTCTCGCACCTTACGGTGAGCCTATCTACAAGGACAAGATCCTTGACAACTTACTCGACCTCAAAGCCGATGGCTCCTTCCGCATGAACATGGATTACTTCGGCTACTGCAACGACGACGTCATGACGTCGCCAAAGATGGCCGAGCTGTTCGGCGGCCCGCCACGCAAAGCGGAGTCACCCATTTCGCAGCGCGAGATGGACATCGCAGCTTCGATTCAAGCCGTGACCGAAGAGATCGTGCTGCGCATCGCGCGCCATGCCCATGAGGTCACCGGCTCCAAAAACTTGGTGCTCGCGGGTGGTGTCGCGTTGAACTGCGTAGCCAATGGTAAGATCCTGCGCGAGGGACCGTTCGATAACGTGTGGATTCAGCCGGCCTCCGGCGATGCAGGCGGTGCGCTCGGCGCGGCCATGTTCGTATGGTTTCAGCTGCTCGAGAACAAGCGCGACAACAAGGGTAAAGACATTCAGAGTGGCTCGCTGCTCGGCCCGGAATACACGAACGACGAAGTCCGTAAGTTCTTGGATTCGGTCGGCGCGGTTTACCATTACTACCCGGACGAAGAGTCGCTCACGAATGCGGTTGCAGACTTGCTCGCCGCCGAGAACGTAGTGGGGCATTGCGCAGGTCGCATGGAGTTCGGCCCGCGCGCGCTCGGTGCACGCTCAATCTTAGGCGACGCACGTTCCACTAAGATGCAGAGCACCATGAACTTGAAGATCAAGTTCCGTGAGTCGTTCCGGCCCTTCGCACCGGCCATCTTGCGCGAGCACGTACACGAATACTTTCAGATGCGCCCCAACGAAGACAGCCCGTACATGCTGATGGTTGCGCCCGTACATCAAGACAAGTGCATCACGCCCACGAGCGACGACAATCCCAACGCCAAGGGCTTGGATAAGCTCAAGCAGAATCGCTCGGTCGTACCGGCCGTCACCCACGTGGATTACTCTGCGCGCGTGCAAACGGTGGACGAAGAGCGCCACCCACGCTTCTATCGCATCCTCAAGGCGTTCAAGGCCAAGACGGGCAGCCCGGTGTTGATCAATACGAGCTTCAACGTGCGCGGCGAGCCCATCGTCAACACCCCTGAGGATTCCCATCGCTGTTTCCTCGGCACGAACATGGACGTGCTCGTGCTCGAGAACTGCGTGCTCCTACGCACCGAGCAGCCCAACGGCGCGCTCATCGATCGCGACAAGTACTTGGCGCAGTTCTCACTCGACTAGACCGCCCAACATTCGGCGGCGCGGCGCGGCAACGGGACCTAAGAAACCATGAGCAAACTAGTTGCACTCAACTTCAACCCCGACGAAAAGACGCTTCGTCAGTTTGGGTATATTGCGTTGGTCGGCTTTGGGCTGTTAGGCGCCGCCGCGTGGACTGAATCCGCCATCTTCCGCATGGGTCTCGGTGCTGCGCGCACGCCAGTGGCTTATGCGCTGCTCGGGCTAGCCGCGATTTCCTTACTGTTCTCGCTCGTGGCACCCGCCCTGAACAAGGGCATTTTCGTGGCGCTTTCGGTGCTCACGTATCCTATTGGGTTCGTGATGTCCTACGTGATCATGGGCACGCTGTTCTTCCTCGTGATTGCTCCGATCGCGATCGTGATGCGGGTGATAGGGTTCGATCCCTTGAAGCGCGGCTATGACAAGAACGCGGCCAGTTACTACTCTGCGACGCGCGCCAACCGCACCAAAGAGAGCTACTTCAAACAGTACTAAGGTTCCCATCGCGTTTCGATCTCCGAAGAAGGCAAGGTTTTCACCATGGCCATTGAACCCCAAAAGAACTTCGCGGAGCAGGCGTCCGGCAAGCGCACCGGCATTGCCGGCGAGCTGTACGGCTTTCTCAAAGACAACAAGAAGTGGTGGCTTGCACCGATCATGTTGTCGGTCGTGATGCTCGGTCTGTTGGTGCTCTTGGGCGGCTCGGCCGCGGCACCGTTCATCTACACGTTGTTCTGATGCCGCGGGCCCTAAGGTAGCGTCCTCCATTCGCCTGTGAGCGCGTGACGCGCACGCCGGTCTTGGCCATGCTGAGTGGGTGAACGATTTGAAGGAGCGCTTGCAAGTTCGTGCGCAAGAGTTGGGCTTTGCCCGCTTCGGTGTGGCGCATGCCGAGCCGCTGACGAACGAAGAACCTTACTTTCGTGCGTTCTTGGCCCAAGGTCGGCACGGGGCCATGGGCTACCTTGAAACCACGGCCGATGTTCGCGTCGATCCCACGCAGCCGGGTATGTTGGCCAATGCGTGCTCGGTGATCGTGCTAGCGACACCTTACGCCCGTAGCGAAACACCAGAGGGCCCGGCACCCGCGCGCGTGGCACGGTATGCGCAAGGTCGCGACTACCACAACGTGCTGCAAAAGCGCGCCAACAAGCTCGCCCAAATGCTGCGTGACGAGGGGTTTTCCGCGCGCGCCGCGGTGGATACCTTACCGTTGCTGGAACGAGCTTGGGCGCAGCGAGCTGGGCTGGGTTTCATTGGTAAAAACTGTTGTTTGATCGTGCCGGGGCTAGGTTCCCATGTGCTCTTGTCGGCGGTGGTCACCTCGGCGGAGCTCACACCTGATGTGCCCATGCGCGAGCGTTGCGGTGCGTGCACCCTGTGCCTTGTACGCTGTCCCACGCAGGCCTTCGTAGGTCCGCGCGAGATGGATGCGCGTCGCTGTATTTCATACCTTACCATTGAGCAGCGCGGCCCCATTCCGCAGGAACTGCGCGCGTCCATGGAAGACTGGGTTTTTGGTTGTGACGCCTGCCAGGACGTGTGCCCTTACAACGCCACCTCCAAGGCCGCGCCGGAGCGTACCAGCCCCTTTGCTGCGGATGCGCGCTGGCGCCAACACCCCTGCGAAGACTTGTTGCAAATGGATGAGCCCGCGTTCGCAATTTATGCCCAAGGATCGCCTATCAAACGACCAGGCCGCGTTGGCATGGCCCGCAACGCGGCGGTCATCCTGGGCAATCGCGGCAGCAAACGGCATCTACCCATCCTGGCGCAGGCGGCCCGCAGCCATGACAGCGAGATTGTCCGCGAAGCGGCGAGCTGGGCGCTTCACGAAATCGAGGCCCGCGAAGACTAAGCTCGGGCGAGGCTTATATTAAGCGGGTGCTAGCTTACTGTCGACGGCTTTAGACCGTCTCGGAGTCCGCTTCGGCATCGGCGGCAGGCTTACCTTCACCATGACCGACGGGTCGATCTTCCGCGCTCGCGAACTTCTTCACTTCCCGGCGCACGCTGGGCGGATGCTCGAGCAACAGCTGTTCGAGTCTCAACAGCAAGGGGTCGACGCCTTCATGGGTGGCCGCACAAAACGGAAACACCTCGAGCCCGCGTGCTTCGAGCGCCGCTTGGATTTCGGGCGCCGCTGCGCGTACTTCGGGCAAATCCATCTTACTGATGCCGACGATCAACGGACGCTTGGCAAGCTCAGGATCGAAGGTCGCAAGCTCCTTCATCAACACATCGAAATCCTTGAGCGGCTCGCGCTCCGGATCGGGATCGAACGTCAACATATGGAGCAGCACGCGCGTGCGCTCCACGTGCCGCAAGAACTGAAGGCCGAGCCCCATACCACTGGCCGCGCCTTCGATAATGCCGGGAATGTCGGCGATCACGAAGTTGCGATCGATGCCCATGGACACCACGCCCAAGTTCGGCACGAGGGTCGTGAACGGATAATCCGCAATCTTCGGCTGTGCCCGGGAAACGACGGAAATCAGCGTGCTCTTGCCCACGTTCGGGAAACCGAGCAGACCCACATCCGCCATGAGCTTCAGCTCGAGACGGAGCTGCCGGTTTTGGCCCGCTTCGCCCATTTCGAACTTGGTGGGTGACTGATTGACGCTGTTCGCAAAGTGGATGTTGCCGCGTCCGCCGCGCCCGCCGCGCGAGATCACGACGCGCATGCCGTGCTCGTCAAAGTCAGCGATAAGCTCGCCGGTCTCGTCGTCATAGACCTGGGTGCCGAGCGGAATCTGGATGATCAGGTCCTCGCCACCCTTACCGTATTGATCTTTGCCGCGGCCTTTTTCACCGCCTTCGCCGCGCAGGATGCGGCGGTATTGGAGGTCGAGCAGCGTGGTGTAGCGGTCGTGGGCTTCGAAGATGATGTCTCCGCCCTTGCCACCGTCACCGCCCGCGGGGCCGCCAAGCGGAACGAACTTCTCTCGGCGCCAGGCCGTGCAGCCATTGCCGCCGTTGCCAGCGATGGCCGTGACGCGTACTTCATCAACGAAATGCATGGGGCCGCATTGTGACGTGCCGTTGGAGCGAGGCTACCCTACAATCGCGGCCATGGCGGCTCCCAAAGGCGAAGAGACCGCGCTCGGCTCGGCGCGAGGGCGTTTTATCGAGAGCTTGCCGCGCAAAGCCATCGAGTTACGAGGTGCTATCGCTTTGCTCACAGCGACCCCCGCAGCCGATGGCCCGCGCGAGGATATGCGGCGCAGGCTACATACCCTTTATGCATCGGCTCTGGTTTTTCGGAATGATGTGTTGGCTGCGTCAGTCAAAGAGGGCCTGGAGCTGCTCGATGCGTCGCGCGATCAGAATCGCTCGCTGACCCATCAAGATCTCGATGCGCTCACGCGTCTGGTCAAGCGTTTGCCCGAGTTGCGCGGCGAGCTTCCGTTTGGCGCGCCCCCCGCAGCGGCAGCGACCCTGCCCAGCGGCACGAGCACGCGGCCCACGACCTGGAGCGGCGCACCGGGTGCGAGCATCCAAAATCGCCCGCCCCCCGCCACCCCTAGCAGTCCGCCCCAGACGCTGACCGGGCTTGCGCCAATCACGCTGCCGCCTCCAGCCGACGCGACCGCCAACTCGTCAAGGGGATTGACCATGGGCGGCGGGGTAAGGGCGGCAGCAGTGCCGGCTGCGCTCACTTCCAAGTCGCACAAAGCGCCGCTTTTGCAGATGGTGGTGCACGTGTTGGCCTTGGCGCGTCTGGAAGAGCTCACGCAGCTACAAGGACTTTTGCCCGGGGATAGTTTCGAGCTGACCGCGACCAGCAGCGTCGACCAAGCCTTGGCTGCAGCGCGCGCGCATGCGCCGGACGTCGTGCTGGCCGATCGCGATCTTGCCGCCGAAGGCGAGCTCATTCGTCGTCTGCGCAGCGATCCGCTGACTGACTTCGTACCGGTCGTGCTCGTCCAGTCGCGCGACGGTGCCATCGATGCACTGGCTGCGCGAGACGCGGGTGCGGACGATGTCTTGTTGCGACCGCTCGACACGGACAGCGTCACGCGCGCGCTCGGTGCCGTGACGGGAACGCTGCTCGAAGAGAGCACCGGACTCTTACGGTTGGGTGATGCGACCTTGGACGAGGTGGCCGACCGCGTCGCCGAAGAAATTCGGCGCGGCATTGTCGATGCCGCCGAGCGCGGGCGCGATCTCAAGATTCCCATGGGCGAAGGCGCGGAAGTGTTGGCCGCTGCATGGGCTGCCGTTGCGCGCGTGCGGGCTTTCGTTGCGCAACAGAGCGGTGGGCGTGTGCACTTTGCGGATCGCCCGCGTCGCGGTGGGCCTGCGTTGCTTGCGCTAGTCGGCGGCGAATCGGTCGACGATCCGTTGGCGCTCGTTGGCACCTTGAACGGCCGTCGCGTGTTGGTTGTGGATGATGACCCCGCGGTGGTCTGGTTCTTTGCCGGTCTTTTGCGCGAAGAGGGTGCGACCGTGATCGAAACCACGGATGGCCGCGAAGCCCTGCGCGCCGCCCGCACCCAGCGCCCCGATGTCGTGATCAGCGATATCTTGATGCCTCATCTCGATGGCTTTGCGTTGTGCCGCGAGCTCAAACGCGATCCCGCGTTGATCGACGTGCCCGTGATTTTGATTTCATGGAAAGAAGACCTCCTGCACCGCATGCGCGAGCTGTCTGCGGGGGCGAGCGGTTATCTGCGCAAGGAGTCGGGTGCGGCTCAAATCCTGGAGCGTGTGCGCGAAGTGTTGCGTCCGCGCACGCAGCTGGAGGCGCAGCTCAAAGCTGGCGGTGAAGTGCGCGGCAGTCTCGAAGGCACGGGCATCGTGCCGCTATTGCGAAGCGTAAGGCGTGCGCGCACCAGTGCTCGCGTCACGATTCGCGACGCATGGAATCTGTTCGAGTGCGAGATCCGAGACGGTAAGCTTGCGCAACTCACACGCACCGCGAGCGATGGCAGTTTTTCGCGCGGCGAACACGCCTTGCCGCAACTGCTCGGCGCGAACGCCGGTCGCTTCGTCGTGACAGACAGTGAAACGCACGTGCGGCCGATGTTCGAAGGTACGCTGGATGATGCATTGCATCGTGGTGCGCGGGCGCTTGGGGCGGTGATCGATGCCGTGTCAGGCGCGTCATTGATGCGCACGGAACGCATCATGTTCGACGACGAAGCTTACACTATTTTACTCAAGCAATCGCCGGGTCCCGTGCGCGAGATCGTCGAACGCCTGCATGATGGTGAAGCGCCTTCGATGTTGCTTGCAACGGGCGTCAGTGCGCAGACGCTCGAGTCCGTGTTGATGGACTTGGCGCGCCGCGGTGCCGTGCGCGAAGTCCACGCCAAAGACGGCGAGGACCTGATTGCGGCCGCACTCAAAACGCGCGATGGCGAACGGCCTACGCGTTTTGCGTCGCCGCACAGCATCATTCCTCCGGCGCCCAATCCTGTGATTTCGATGCGCCCGGTCACGCCCGACCCAGCCGCAGAGCACGGTCTACCGAGCGTGCTGGACCCATTTGCATCGTTCGAGGCAGCGGCCCATGCGCGCGCTTCTGATGGTCTGGATCCGCTTTCGGATCCGGCGCCGGCGATGCCTGGCAAGGCAGGCACTTGGCAGGGAAAAATATCCCACGCGACCTCTGTGAGCATCTCTGCGCCCGCCGAGCATGTGATGCCTGCCCCGCCTTCCTTCGAGCGCGTGCCCGACGAAGAAGAGCAGCCCACGGATCAGTTCGATCCGATGTCGCGCGAGCAGGCCGATCGTGTGATGGCCCTGGCGAAGCGCAAGTCCGAGCCACCGCTCACGCCCTCCGAGCCGCCAGCCCCCGAGGGCGCTGCGATGAGCTATGCCGTCGAGCCCGTCGAGCCCGCCGAGCCGCCCGCCGCCGCAGAATCCGAGGCGTCCGAAGTCGTTCCTGCACTCACCAGCCAACCGTCGGCGGCGCCTACGCAAGTCAGCGAGAGTGCGCGCGAACGTGCGGCATTTGCCGCCGCATCGCAGTCGATGGAGCCCGACGCGATGGCGGCTATCGAGGACCGGCGCAGTCGGGGCACCATCGCGGCCTGGGCACTGGCGATGGCCGTGTTGATCGCGGTTGGTTTTTGGGCGGAGCGCGCGTCGGAATCCAGTGGACCCGGACCCGGCCCGGGACGTTTGCGCGTGGTCGGCGATCCGCACGCCGCATCCAAAACCACATCACCCTCGGTAAAAGATTTGGCGTCCGAACAGGCGTCCGGCGCGCCCACACGAGGACCGGGACCCTCCGATCCCCAAGCGTTGCCGCGTGCCGATCTATTGGTCGCGCCAGAGGACAGCGGCTTCGTCGTGCACGCTGGCATCCTCGATTCGGCGGTCGCAGTCACGCCGCAGCAAGGCTTACTCGTGGTGGAGGCTGCGCCCGGTGCTCCGAACGCAGTGCTCACGATCGATGAACGTCGCATCGGCGAGCTCCCGGCCAAGGTTGCGCTCGACGAGGGCGTGCATGAGCTCGCGATCTCGCGTGGAGATCGCACATCATACCGTTACTTGTCGGTGCGACCGGGCAAGAGTTGGGTACTCAAGGCACTGTGATCGGCGTTGTAGCGAGAGTAGTTGGAGGAGGGCACATGAAGCGTGCAATGCGGTCGGCGCTGAACGTTAGCGTCGCGGTACTGAGCATGGCTGCGCTGAGTGGCGTGGGGCTCGGCGGATGCGGCAAGAAGAACAACGAAACGAGCGAGACCCAAGGCAGGCTCACGGATCGACCGGCCGACCAGCCCAAGGCCTTCGCGAACTACATGGCGCATCTCGACATGTGGGAGCTCGCGCATCTTGCCGAGATCGATCACCACGGTTTGTACATCGAGTTCGGTACCCCCGCGCGCGCCAAGTACACGTACGGTGATTGGCGCTCAGGTTGGGGCAAAGACGGCACGGCGGGCACAGACGTCTTCAGCTTTGCGAATGCCGACGCAAGTCGCGTCTACTTCAGCATCGCCAAACCTGAGGCTTTGACGGTTCGCTTGCGCATGAAGCCGATCGGCACAGGCGTGGTCACCGTGTACTTCAATGGCGAGCCGCTGCCGGCCGTGCGCTTCGCAGGCAACGAGTTCAAGGATTACGACGTTCCAGTGCCGGTCGAGCGCGTCCAGGCCGGTGAAAATCGCCTGATGCTGCGCTTTGGTGGCACGACGTTGGTGGCAGGCGAAACGCTGGCGGCGGCGGTCGCTTCGATCCGCATTGCACGCGGCGCCATCGAACAGCCAGGTAGCGAATACAGCGCGCCGCACTTCTCGGAATTGCGCACGGAGATCGCGGTCGGGGGCGTGCAGCGTCGTGCGCTCGCTGTGCACACGCCCACCACGCTTTCGTTCTACGCCGATGTGCCCCAAGGCGGAAAACTCGGCTTTGGAGTTGGCGTCGCAGGCGATAAGCCCAAGGGCGGCAAAGCCATCGTCACGGTCACGCCTGAGGGCGGCGCCAGTAAAGCGATCTTCAGCGCAGAGCTGACCACGAGCTGGCGCGATGAGGTGCTGTCGCTGGAAGCGTTTGCGGGCAAGATTGTGCGCATCGACATGCGCGCCGAAGGTCAGGTCGGTGCCGGTCGCGTGGCGTGGAGCACGCCTGCCTTACTGTTGCCGCAGGTCGATCTGCCCAAGGTGCCCAAGGTTGCCAAGAACGTGGTCGTGCTGTTGATCGACACGATGCGCGCCAGGAGCCTTCGGCCGTTCAATCCCGCCACGCGCGTCAAGACGCCGGTCATCGATACAATCGCGCGCGAAGGGGCCGTGTTCGAGTCTACGCAAGCGCCCGAGAACTGGACCAAGCCCTCCGTCGCCTCCGTGCTCACATCGTTGTTCCCCGCCACGCACGGCGCCAAGACCGATGACGCGATGGTGCCCAAGGGCGCCACCTTGGTGAGCGAAGTCTTCAAAGAGGCAGGCTTCTCAACTGCCACGTTCCTCGCGAACGGTTACGTCTCCGATAAGTTCGGCTTCAATCAGGGTTGGGACCACTACACCAACTACATCCGCGAGAAAAAGAGCACCGAGGCCGAGAACGTCTTCAAGGAAACTGGCGATTGGATCGAGCAGCACAAGAGCGAACGCTTCTTCGTGTACGTGCAGACCATCGACCCGCACGTACCTTACGATCCGCCTGAACAGTTCCTGAGCATGTATAAAAAGGGCGAGTACACCGGCCAAGTGTCGCCGCGCAAGACGCCCGATCTGCTCGCAGAAGCCAAGCGCTCGCCGCCCAAGGTCACGTTCAACGCAGCCGATAAGCAGTACATCAAGGACCTCTACGACGCCGAGGTCAGCTACCACGATCACTATCTCGGCGTGTTTATCGAGCGGCTCAAGAAGCTCGGTCTATACGACGATACGGTGTTCGTCATCACATCCGATCACGGCGAAGAGATGGACGAGCACGGCTCGTGGGGCCACGGTCATACGGTGTACCAGGATCTTTTGTGGGTCCCTTACATCGTCAGGTTCCCCGGCGTGGTGCCTGCGGGCAAACGCATCAGCCAAGCGGTGAGCACGATGTCGATCTTCCCCACGGTCGTCGAAGCGGCCGGTGTGACGGTCCCTAACACGGTTGAGGATCGCAGCGTCCTGTCGTGGTTGCGCGGTGCGCCGCCGCCGGCCGTGCCTGTGGCATTCAGCGATTTCCTCGATGATCGTCGCGTGATTCGTGCCGGACGCTTCAAGCTGATCTTGCGCGGTACGAATGAAACCATGTTCGATCTCACGGCCGATCCAGAAGAGCAGCACGAGCTCGATCGTAGCAAGCATCCGATCGCGGCCCGTTACACGGCATCGTTGCTAGGACAGTTCTTGGGCGCGCGCGATCGGCGTCATTGGCTAATGGGCGAGCAAGGTACCGGCACCAAGTTAGAGCGAGAGAACGCGGCTATCGACGATACCTTGCGCGAGCAGCTCAAGGGCCTTGGCTACGCGGGCGAGGAACCCACGAAGGACACGAACTAGAGTTCGCGCGTCAGGGCCGCGTACTGGGTTTCGTGATCGGTGGCGCGGGTGCTGTATGCGTGCTCGCGCGTTGCACTGGCAAGATCATCGTGACCGTCGTGCCCGTGCCGTAGCTGCTTTCGATCTGAACTTTGCCGCCGTGCGAATGGATCAGGCGGTGCACGATGGCCAGGCCCAAGCCTGTGCCTGTGGGCCGCGTGGTGAAGAACGGATCGGTTGCTTTGCTGCGCACGAGCGTGTCCATGCCCTCGCCCGTATCGCGTATCGAGATGGCCACGCCTGCCTGATTGTCGAGCGTCGTAGCGTAGGTGCGCACGGTCAGCGTGCCGCCATCGGGCATCGCCTGGATCGCATTCTCGGCCACGTTGACGATCGCTTGACGCAGGAGATCGGGATCGCCTTGGATGAGGTGCGTGCCCTGATCGAGGTTGACGTCGAACGATACCTGCTCATCGCGCTGCTGCGCGGCACGTGCCAGCTCGACCGCGCCACGTACGAGATCTTCGACTTGCACCGCTTGTCGTTGCGGCATCACCGGCCGCGCATAGGCGAGTAAGTCGCCCACCAAGCGATTCAAGCGATCGGCTTCCTCGTCGAGGATTTTCAGCAATACCTGACGGTCGGCATCGCGCAGAGTAGGGCGATGCAGCCCGCTCACGGCGTTCTTGATGATCGCCAACGGATTGCGAACTTCGTGGGCGATCACAGCCGAAAGCTCACCCATCGTGGCCAGCTGCTCCTTACGCAGGAGTTGTTCCTGGGCGTCGCGTAGCTCGTTGTAGCTGCGCCTAAGCTCCAGCGTGCGACTGGTGAGCGCATTGGCCGTGCGTACAAAGCGTCCTAGCAACACGTAGCTCACCGCGACGGCGAACAGCATGTAACTGTGCTCGAGCAAGTAAGGTCCACCCACGGGCGTCACGCGCACCACGGCATCCCAGAGACCTGTCAACAGCACGAGCGCAGCACCGGCGAGCACGATGCGTACGTCGGCGTCTCCTGCCGCACGCGACGCGAGTAACCAGGTGCCGTACCCCACGCTCACCATGCACGCGCCGAGCAGTGCGAACCCGCCTGCCGTCAGCTTGGGGTTGTACTGAACGGGCGCGGGAATGAGATTGAATGTGTCCGGCGCAGACGCCGCGGACGGATCGATCACGAGACCCGACACGTTGAGGAACACGCCTAGGATGGCGAGTCCATACACAACACGCAGACCTGTGCGGCTCGGTCTTGCGCCCATGTGATTGGCGAACTCGACATACAGCGCGCTGGCCACCAGCATGCCGAGGAACTGCAGCTCTTGTGCGCTCCCCGCCTGCGCGAGCGAGCTCGCATCGGCATGCAGCGCCGCGCCCAAAGCGTACACGGCCATCGCACCCGAGAGCAGGCCAAAGGCCAAATACTCACGGTCGGCGCGACGCCGCGCGTAGAGCGCACAGTAATAGGCGCACAGGTAGGCGTAAACAGCCGTCCAGGCGATCGAGAGGGTCGCAAGTGGCGACATGTGCCCGCAGGATACCTCAAAACTCGCAATAGATGCTGTCGTCACGTGGCGCCCATGGCCCAGCCGACGGATTTTGCTTCTGCGCCCAGGATTGCCGTACCATCGAGCCGTGAAGCCAACGCTTATTTCGACATCCGTCTGCGCTGCGCTTGCGACCTTTGGGCTCGGGCTTGGGCTCAGGCTCGGGCTGGTCAATGCGCAACCTGCACCCGCTGGTTATGTGGGCGTTGTCCCCGGTACGGGCAACGTGCCGGAAGGCATCGCGGCTGCACCGGGCACTGGGCGCGTAGTCACTTGGCCCGGCTTTCAGATGACACCGGATGGCGGCTCGCGCGTGTTCGTTCAGACCACAGTCGAAGTGAAGCCCGCTCTCAAGCGCGAAGGCCCCGGGTTCTCGCTAATGATTCCGGGCGTGTCATTGCCGGCCGGCAACGCGCGTCTCCCGCTCGATACGCACTATTTCAAGACCCCGGTTCAAAGCGTGCACATGAAGCAGACCGGAAATGGCGTCATGATCACGATCCACGTTAAAGGTAACGGTCAGCCCAAGCTGCGCACCGAAAAAGCTGCCAACGGCTACTTCTTTACCTACGTAGAGTTCGCGGCGATCTGAGCTTTCCGCGCGCGAGGGGCAAGAGGTTCGTGCGGCCCTACGCGAACCTTACGGTCAGTCGAGATCGAACGGGATCCAAAACGCTTCAATGCGTCGATGCTTGCCGCGCTGGTCGTAGCCCGCGAGCCCGTACAGCACGTTCCACCAGCGCCCGCGATCACCCCGTCCGAACGCGAACAGCGGTGCGAAGTGGAACTGCCAGGCCTTGCCTGATTCGTCCTTCTTCCTCTCGAAGTACGTGTTGAGCGAGACCGTGCGCTTGGTGTCACCGCGCTCGAAGTGCCAATAGAACGGGAACGCCACCTGGCCGCGCTTCTTCTGGCGACCGTCCTTGAAGTCCCAATAGAATGGGAACACGACCTGACGCTTCCTGAGCTTGCGCTGATTCTGGAAATCCCAATACAGCGGGAATGCCACCAAACTGCGCGTCTGTTTCGCGAAATTCTTGAAGTCCCAGTAGATCGGGAAGAGCACGAAACGCTTGGTCTGATTCTGGCGATGCTCGAAGTCGAAATAGAACGGCGCCAGCGCGAAGTGCCGTTTTTCCGGCGCTTCGTGGATATAGAGCAGCGGATGGATGTTGAACGTCCAGCTGTTCTCGGTCCATCCGTATTGGAACGTGGGTGCGACCCACCACGTCTGCTCATCGCGCTCGAAGCTCTTGTAGCGGCCCACGACGGGAATGACCCACGTACTGCTGATGCCTTCGTGCAACCAACGACCCATGAACGGTAAGATTACCGTGGTGTCATTGGCGGGGTCTTCCCAGTGCCAATAGACCGGCGGCAAGATCAGGCCCCAGGATTTGTCGCGATCGTCCCAGGTGTGGAAGAACAGCGGCGCCACGGCATCGAAGTTTCGATCACCGCGCCTGCGCTGGTAGATCGGGGTTACCCAAGTGCGCCCGTCTTTCTTACTCTTCAAGTAGGAGATGACGGGGGTGATCAGACGAAAATCTTCGGGGCCGGTTGCGTGATGAAACAACGCGAGCGGCACTGTGGTCGACTTGAGCTCAGGCGTCTCTTTGCGAAACACAAACGGCACGAGGCCCCAGCTCTTCGTGTCGCCTTCCACGTGGTGATAGAAGGGCGGCACCACGGTGGTGTCGCTCTTGGGATCGTCGTCGTAGAAGCGAAAGTAGAACGGCGGAACGAGCGCGAAGCTGTCGACCTCGTCGTGCTTGAGCCACAAAAACGGAAACACGCCCCACCAATCGGCATGCTCGTTCGTCCAGTGCCAATAGGGGCCGATGAACGTGTGGCGATTCTTGGCGTCGCCATCGATCCACGTGAGTAGTGGCGGAATGACCGTGTGGTGATGACCATCGACCACGCCCGTTGCGAACAAAGGCGGCAGGCCGAGC
Source organism: Polyangiales bacterium (assembly GCA_046598735.1). Taxonomy (GTDB): domain Bacteria; phylum Myxococcota_A; class Polyangia; order Polyangiales; family DASUME01; genus DASUME01. Next base: position 10,660 of record JBKJIA010000116.1, on the reverse strand, counting down.
GCCCAATTTTTTTTGTTGCGATGCGTGTAGAACGGCGGGAGCACGAACGTGTTGCGGTCGGGACCGCGTAGCCACCACATGATGCCGAGCGGAACGTCGGCGTTCAGCTTGGCGCCGCGTCGATAGTAATACGGCAGCACGAAGCGCTCGAGGTTGTCCGGCGTTCGGCGCTGGAAGAACACGGGAAACAGCGCGGTCGTGCTTACGTCGCCGCGTTTTTCGCGCAGATACGGGGGCGCAATCAAGCGATAGCTCAGCGCGGGATCATTGGTGATCGCGCCCGAAATGCGCTGGGGCTTGGGACGAACATCTTCGTCTTCGCCAGCGCTCGGCTTGGTTGCGGCAGCTTGCTTCGCGGGCTGGGCGGCTGGCTGCGGCGCGGCTTGGGGCTGCCCGGTCGCTGACGCAGGTTCGGCTTGCGGCTCGGGCTCGGCTTGCGGTTCGGGCTCAGCGACTGGATCTGCTGGCTCGGCCGGTTCGCCCGGCTGTGGGGCTGGCTGCGGTTCAGGCTGCGGTGCCGGCGAGCCTTGCGCAAACAGTGGGCCCACGCTGGAGACAACCATCAGGCAGGCCAACACGAGCACCCGGGCATTCACGGGGCGATACACAGGCGCCGCTCTAGCCTTTCAGCAGGGTCGGCGCAAGAAGTGCCGCAGGCGCAACCTATCGCTACGCAACGAAGATTCAGGCAAAGCCATGGTAGGCCGCCGTGGCCCGCGCCAGGTCCGCGGCTCGCGCGGCGCGCTCTTCAGGCGCCAGGTGCCGATTGCGATCTGGATGCAGTCGCTTGGCAAGCTCGCGCAGTCTGCGTCGCGCTTGAGCTCGGTCTGGCAACAAGGACTGTACGCTCGGCTCAAGCTCGGCACCGGGCACCTTACGCAACAAGGCCCCAAGGGGCAGACGTACGCTCATCTCCGTCATCGGCACGGGCCCGCTTTCGAAGCACGCGTCGTGGCCACGTTTGACGGCGATTTCGAGCAGGTTCGCCAACCTCGAACAGGCTTGTTCGCGCAGTGCATCGCGCACCGCGGGACGAGACACGCCCGCCAACTCCATAGCAATCGCGCCCGAGCGCGTGGGCTTTTGCCAAAGCGAATCTACGCACGCGCGGTAGGCGTGAGCATCGAGCGCACCACGCTGCCGCAACAGATCGAGCAACGGATCGAAGCGCCCAGCCACGTGCACGCCCACCACGTAGCCGCCATGCACCCAGACGCCGTGTCGCAGGCCGTCGCGATCGCGCATGACGACCAGCCCTTCGGCACGCGTGGCTACGGCCTCCCAAAGTAGCTCTTCGAGCGATCGTTTAGTCAGCGGACGTGGGGTTTGCACGATACAAGTTTCGAGCGCGGCATGTGCACGGGTCAAGAAAGCGCCCGCCCGTGTGCGTGGCTAGCTCGCAGGCGCTGAAGCTGCCGTGACTTCGACCGCGAGCCCTGTCAGATGCGCCATCCCGGAGAGCGCTTCGATGGCTTCCGGTCCATCGGGCGTCAACAAGTTCGCGTTCTCGCCCTGCGTCTTCTGTGCGATCGACAGCCCGTCCGCTCGCGCATGCCCCCAGCCGTGCGGAAGTGCGACCACGCCTGGCATGACAGCGTCGCTCAACTGCAATGGTAAGGTGACGTGCCCGGTTGCGCTCGTCACTCTGACGCGAACGCCTGCACTCAGCCCACGCGCGTTGGCGTCATCGGGATGCATAGTAAGGTAGTTCGTGCCGCGTGGTCCGCGTACGAAGGCGTCTACGTTGTGCATCCATGAGTTGTGCGACGTCTTGGTGCGCAGCGTGATCAGCAGCAACGGTTTGCGCGCCTCAGATCCGGCCTCGGGCACAGTGAGCGCGACCACGGCCGACACGAATGCGGCCGGTGCAAGGTCGACGCGCTTGTTTTTGCGCAGTACGCGCTTACCCAAGAACGTATCCGGCTTGGTCTGGGTGAGCAGCTTGCCATGCTTGTGCTTGCGTACGGAGTGAAGCGAAGTGCCCGCGCTCAAGGCCACGCCGTGGTACGCAAGCCGCGGCGAAAAGCGCAGCGACTGTGGCAGCCAACCATCATCCGTGCTCGCGTTCAGCCACATTTGCAGCAAGCGACTACCGAACAGACGCGTGCGGCAAGCCCGCGCCAGACGTGAGAAAATCCACCACTCGTCCTGAGTATCGCCGGCTGCGGCCAGCACGGGATCGCAATGCTGAAGATACCTTACTGGTTGAAAACCTTGCGCCGATAGCGGCACGTCCTCGCGTTCCAAGAACGAGGTCACCGGTAAGATGTAGTGAGCGAGATTGCCGGTCTCGTTGCGAAATAGATCGATGCTCACGACGAGCTCGAGCTGCGCCAGGGCTTGTTCCATGCGCGCCGAGCTTGGACAACTAAGCACGGGATTGCCGGCGCTCACGAACATGGCGCGGATCTGCCCCTGGCCTTTCGTCGTGATCTCGTCTGGCAAGATCCCCGCAGGATAGCTGCCCAGAACTGGCTGAAAGCCGCCAATGCGCGAGGGAATGGGCGTGACGCCCTTGCTCATACGCTTGACCGTCTGACTGTTCTGGATCTGAGCTTTTGGAATGAGCAGACCGCCTTGGCGGTCGACGTTGCCCGTGACGAGGTTGACCGCATGCAAGAGCCAGCACGCGAGCGTGCCCTGACTGCCTTGGTTGACGCCGGTCGAGCAGTAGAGCGCCGCGCCCTGCGCCGCGAGGAAGGTTGAAACAAGCTCGCGGGTTTTTTCGACGGATATGCCTGTGATCGCCGCCGTGCTCTCGGCTGGGAAGCTCGCTGTCACCGCGCGCAAGGCTTCCAGTCCGTCAAGCTTCTTGACGAGCGAAGCGGGGATGGCCACGCGCGCCAAAATCTCATGGGCAAAGGACAAGAGAAAGTACACGTCCGTGTTCGGCCGAATGAATACTTGTTCGCCGACCTGCTCTGCCGTTTCCGTTCGGCGTGGGTTGATAAGCACCACATGACCGCCGCGTTTTTCGATCGCCTTCAAACGCTCCACCGGTCGTGGCAGCTGCATGAAGCTCATGTGCGACACCGCGGGATTGGAACCGATCACGATCAGGCATTGCGTGTGATCGATGTCTGGCACCGGCTGAATCAGTGCCGATCCGTACATCGCCTCGCTGACCACGAACTTGTTGTTGCAATCTTGGGAGCCAGACGTGAACAGATTGCGCGAGCCAAGCGAAGCCAAAAACAGTTGGGCAAACACGGGATGCAGCAGACTAAACGCTGACGGATTGCCCACGTACATGCCCACGCTTTGATCGCCGTGCGCCGCGCGAATCGTCTGCACCTTGTCGCCGATTTCACGAAGCGCGTCGCGCCATGAGATGGGCTCGAAGCGTTCGCCCACCCGTTTGAGCGGCGTTGTCAGACGGTCGGGTGAAGCATGCAGCTCGTCGTAGCGAATGCCTTTCACGCACGCGTAGCCACGGCTCACTACGTGATCTGGATCGGGGCGCAGCTTCGTGACGCGACCGCCCTCGACCTCGGCCAGTAAGCCGCAACCCGCTTCGCAGATGCGGCAAAAGGTCACGTGCGTGGTCAACGGTCCCGCGCGTGGCACGGCTTCAGTCATCTCGATCGCGTACCGGAGTCTGGCTCCCGGCACAAGCCCATGACGTTCCTGGTCCACTTCCGACACTCCAGACTCATGCTCAATGTCGCGCGCGCTCCTTACTTGGCGAGGCAGCACACGCTCCCGTGGCGCAGTTTTCTAGCGTCGCTGGCACCTGTCGCGGCTCAAGCACAAAAGCGCGTGAAAAGCATTGTGATTTCCCGATTGGGATCGCAACCTCAGCTTCTTGCTTGAGTGAGGTCGTCCCCATGTCCGAGAAGCAGTCCAAGCCCTACCGATACGACCGTGCAGTCGTGATCGGTGGCAGCCTGGCGGGCCTTTGTGTTGCGCGCGCGCTGAGTGATCATTTTCGCGAGGTCATCGTCTTCGAGAAAGACGTGCTACCGAAAGATAGGCCCGCACACCGTAAGGGCGTGCATCAAAGCCACCACATTCACAACCTGTTGCTACGCGGGCAGAACGAGTTCGAAGCGCTGTTTCCAGGCTTTCGCCAGGCCGCGCTCGACCTCGGCGCGGTGGCGCTCGACTACACCAAGAACATGGATCGCTACATGGTCTGGGGTTGGTCGCCGTTGTTCGATAGCGGGCTCATCGGTCTATCCGCCACGCGCATTCTGATCGAGCACGCATTGCGTCAGCGCTTTCATGCCCTCGTCAGCAACGCCAGGCTCGTGGACGGCACGCGCGTCGAGGGCCTGATCACCGACAACAGTAAGGGGCTACGCGTGATCGGCGTACGCACCGATGCTCAGGACGAAACGCTTCGCGCGCTCAAGGCAGACTTCGTGGTCGACTGCGCGGGCAAGGGCTCGCGGTACGCCAAATGGTTTCAAGAGCTTGGCTTGCCGCCCATCGAAGAAGAGATCGTCGAGTCGCATTGCGGCTATAGCTCGCGCTTTTTCCGCACGAAGTCAGCGAAAGGCCACGGCGGCCGCGGCATCATCGTCGACGCGCGCTTGCCTGACTTTCCCGCTTGGGGTGCGCTCGCACCTTACGAAGACAACTTGTACGTCCTGACGCTGGGCGGCTTCAGTCGACAGTATCCACCTACGGACGAAGCAGGTTTCGTGCGTTTCGCCGAAGCCTTGCTCGTGCCCGACATCGCAGACGTGATCAAGAACTGCGATCCCGTCGGTCCAGTGACGTCGTCGCGCAGCATGACCATGCGCTGGCGTCACTTGGACCGTTGGCAAGGTAAGCTTTCGGGCTTCATGTTGCTGGGCGATTCATTGTGGAACTACAACCCACTGTACGGCCAAGGCATGAGCGTAGCGGCGGTGTCGGCGGGCATCCTGCGTGACGAGCTCGCCAAAGATCAGAATCTCGATACCTTACCATTGCGCGTGTTCAAACCCGCCAAGAAGTTCGCGCGACCTTACTGGGATGGTACGGCGCTACTCGACATGCGTTGGCCAGGCACCGAAGGCAAGCGTCCCTGGCATCTCAAGATCACCAGTGCGCTCGGTGATTTGTTCATCCGTGCCGCCTTCGAAGACAACGCCGTGTACACGCAACTCATGCATCAGATCCACATGCTCAAGGGGCCGACGGCCCTGATAACGCCGACGATGGCTTGGAAAATGTTGCGCACCGTCGTCAAGCTGATGTTGCCCACCGGCGCAAAGCCCGCGCCTTCCATGCGTCTTTCCTCCGAGACGCGCCAAGAAGGCTGACTTGTCGAGCTTGCGTGGGTTGGGTTGGGCAGGCGCAAGGGCCCTAAGCCGCAGCCCTACGACCCTTCTTACCCTTGGTAAGATGAGCAACCGCTTCACCCAAACCATCGACCGTCAGTGGGAACATCTCGAACACGCGCCTGACGTGCTCAATCGTGTTGCCGCCCCAGTAGCTGACCGGCTCCGGATTCAACCAGCAGTGACGCTCAAAGTGCCGCGACAACAGCTCAAGCCAGGCGATGCCCGCATTCTTATCGTCTTCGCCCAAATACGCCGAGCCATTCGCCGCTAGCAACTCGTAAGGCGCCATCAAGGCATCGCCCACCACGATCAGCTTGTAGTGCGGTCCGCACTCGTGAATCAGATCATCCACGCGCACCTTGTCGTTGAAGCGCGCGTCTTTGTAGACCTGACCGTAAACACAGTTGTGAAAATAGTAAGTGCGTAGCTCTTTGAAGTGCGACGCCTTGCTGGCAGCGCTGAACAGACGCGACACGAGCTCAGCGTACGGATCCATCGACCCGCCCACGTCCATCATCAAGATCACGCGCGTGTTCGGCCTGCGCGGCGGACGAATCTTCACATCGAGCTCGCCCGCATTCTTCGCCGTCGCATCGATCGTGCCTTCGAGATCGAGCTCGTCTTCCACACCCTCACGAATGAAGGCGCGCAGCTTGCGCAAGGCCACGCCGGCTTGGCGCGTGTCGAGCGTAATGTCGCTGCGATAGTCGCGATAGGCGCGCTCGCCCGCCACTTGAATGGCCGAACGATTCTTACCCTCTCCACCTACGCGGATGCCCTTACGCGCTGCACCGCTATGCCCGAACGGAGATTTGCCGGCCGTGCCCACCCATTTGTTGCCGCCGTCGTGACGCTCTTTTTGTTCGCGCAAACGCTCCTCGAGCATCTGCTTCAGCGTCTCCGGATCGAACTGTTCGAAAAGCTTACGCTCTTCATCCGTCAGCTCGGCGACCTTGTCTTTGGCTTCCAGTAGCCATTCGAAGATCTGCTTTTTGATTTCGATCGCGCTGCGTTGCACGCCTTTGAAGTGCGCAAGGAACGCGTCATCGAACGCATCCAAGTGCGTTTCACTGTGCACGCACAATGCGCGCGCTACGTGATAGAAACCGTCCAGCGAGCTTTCGTGCAGGCCCATGCTCAGCGCCTTGGCGAGCGCCACGGCTTCCTGCGTTCCCACAGGCACCTTACGCGCACGTAGCTCGTAGATGAACGGCACAATCATGACGCTATGACCGCCATTGCGCGCCGCCAGCAAGCTGGTCGGCGTAGGCCACGAGATCCTGCTCCTTCTTCAAGAGCGTACCCAGGAACGGTAAGTCCTTGTCGAGCTTCACGCTCTTGATACCCGACGCCTTGAGCGCCGCAATCCAATCGATGAGCTCACTCGTGCTCGGACGCTTACGCAATCTGCGCATGTCCCGAATCTGATAGAAGGTCGCGATCGCCTGCTCTACCATCTCTTCGCCGAGCTTCGGGTGATGCACATTAACGATGTCGCGCATCAGTTGCTTCTCGGGGAAGTCGATGAAGTGGAAGACGCAACGGCGCAAGAACGCGTCCGGCAGCTCCTTCTCGTTGTTGCTGGTGATGATCACGACCGGACGCTGCTTGGCGACGATCTCATCGTTGGTCTCAGGAATGAAGAAACGCATGCGATCGAGCTCGTGCAACAAGTCATTCGGGAACTCGAGGTCTGCTTTGTCGACCTCATCGATCAACAGCACCACACGCTTTTCGCTCGAAAATGCCTGACCGAGTGGGCCGAGCTTGATGTAGCGACGGATGTCTTTCACATCGCCATCGTTGAAGCGCGAGTCGTACAGACGCTGCACCGTATCGTAGACGTACAGACCATCTTGCGCGCGCGTCGTGCTCTTCACGTGCCAACGCACAAGCTGCATGTCGAGGCCTTCGGCGATAGCTTCCGCAAGCAACGTTTTGCCCGTGCCAGGCTCACCTTTGACGAGCAACGGACGCTCGAGAGCCAGTGCGCAATTCACGGCGGACTCTAGGGCTTCGTTGGTCAGGTAGCTTTTCGTGCCTTGAAAACGGCGGAACGTCTGGGTCATAAAGCTCTCGGTCAATGTTGACAACTGCTACATTAGGTTAGCATCGTTTACTTGGCATCGGTAGCAGGCAGTCGCTGGGTACGCGCGCGTCTGAGCTCCTCATGGCGGCTCGTCATGATAAAGACCGCCCCGGATGTACGACTCACTACGCACCCTCCGATCGCTGTCGGCTTCGTTCAGCTCGCTGTCGGCTTCGTTCAGCTCGCTGTCGTCGTTGTTCAGCTCGCTGTCGCTTGGGCTGCTGCTCGTCGTTACGGGCTGTCGCTGCAGTAAGCTTGCGGGCGAAGTCGACTCGGTTGAGTTCAAACGCTGCGCGCAGCTCGATGCACCTAAGTCACGCAGCTGGCACGCCGGGGAGCTCGATCTCGTCATCGACGACCGCGTGCTGCGCGTCAAAGGTAAGGCAGACAGCCTTCGTATTGCGGCGTTCACAGGCCCCGTGGGCGCCGCGCTTACGCGTCACGAGCTCGCTTTGATCACGGCGGCACAACCCCAACTGGTATTGATGTTAGGCGGACTTGGCGACAACGAAGAGATGGCCAAAGCGAGCCTGGTGGGCCTCGCGGCCTTGCGCGTTCCCAGCCTGTTCATCGCAGGCGGCGCGGACCGCAGTGCGGTGATCGAGGCGGCATTTAGCGCCTTGGAAGACAACGCGCGCGACTTCGTCATCCACGGCAGCGGACTGCGTGAGCTCGTATTGGGTCATGACCGATTCGCCATCGTGCCGGGCGCGCCCGATGGCCGCTACGCAATCGATGATGGCGCTTGCGGCTTCGAGAGCGACGACTTGGCCGACGTGCGCAAGGCTTTCGAGTCCACTGAAAGTAAGGGTTCGCGCGTTTGGCTGCTGAGCTGGGCGGCCCCGGCAGGTTTTGGCGTCACGCGCACTCTCGGTGCACAGGATGTGGGCAGCGAAGGTTTGGCCGACTTGGCCGAAGACATCGGCGCCCGGGGCGGACTGTTCGCGTTCCCGGAAAGTGCCGTGGCCCAGGCTCTGAAAGATGCCCAGCGCCAAGGCTTTTCGCTCGTTGTGCCGCGGCTCGGTCGCACGGGAGCCAGCCGAGCCGATGGCGGCCGTGTGGTCAGTGGTGTGGCACGTCTGGTGGTTACGCGCGCCGGTCTTGGCTTGCAGTGAGCTGACACGCCGATCCGAACGGCGCGCTCACGCGTACTCAGAAGCACGGAGGCGTGCCGAATGGATGATTTACCAACCGTCCAGGAGAGCGATTCCGCATTCCGTCGAGGCGATGTTCCATTCGTTATCGAGAGCTTCCAAGTCGCAAAGCAAAGTTGAGGCCCACGTGTGGTCCGAAGCGCGACTTGATGTACTCGTACTTGCCCAGCGCGCCTTGCTCTGGGAAGCTCGCCTCGTGACGGGGGAAGAGCTGAGCGATGAAGCTTTGATCTACGCGATCGCTCGTGGCGATCGTGAAGCGCTTGCAAAGCTGTATGACCGCCAGGCGGCGCTCTTACTCGGCTTGGGCGCGCGCATTTTTGCGGGCGGCGCATCCGCGCGTGAAGTCGAAGACGTGCTGCACGACGTGTTCGTCGAAGTCTGGAAGCACGCCGGCGACTTCGATCCGGAGCGCGCGAGTGCACGCACTTGGTTGTGCCTGCGCATGCGCTCGCGCTGTCTCGATCGAGCACGCGCCGCCAATCGTCGTCGCGCCGCGCCCCTCGACGAGGCCTCGATCGAGCCGCTGCCTGAGAGTCAGTCGGCCGTTGTCGATGCAGCTCGCGTGCGTCACGCCCTCGATGGCATTCCGGAGCTACAACGTCAGGTGCTGGTGCTCGGCTACTTCCAAGGGTTGTCGTCCCAGGAGATCGCCGATACACTGCAAATTCCCCTTGGAACCGTGAAGTCGCGTGTGGCTGCCGGCCTTACCCATCTGCGCGGCTTACTATCCGAGAAAGCAGAAGGACTCGCTTCGTGAGTACGCCGGATGACGATTTCCTCGACCGCTTTCTCGTCGAATCGGAGGGCGCGGATCTGTTGTCGGCGCTGTCCGAAGCGGAGTCTTCGCAACCGTCGCAGGCGTTACGCGCCCGCATTCTCAACACGGCAACCAGCGCAAGCAGGCACGCGCGCTTTGCAGACGCGGCCGCCGAAATGCTCGATTTGTCGCGGGCTGCCGCGCAGGCCTTACTCGACCGCGTCGATGATCCCGACGTTTGGTCCCCCGGCCTAGTGCCGGCCATGACGCTCTATCACGTGCAGGGTGGGCCACGTGTTCAGGGTGCGATCACGGGTTTCGTGCGCATTGAAAGCGGCAAGGGCTTCCCCGATCACGAGCACCTTGGGGACGAAGAAGTCTTGATCGTCCAAGGCTCCTGTCTCGATTCGACTGACAGTAAGATCTATCGACCGGGCGACCGCGTACGCATGGCGGCAGGTAGCGTACATAATTTCAGCGTGCGGCCCGGGCCTGATTTCCTCTACTTGGCCGTCGTGTTCAGCGGCATCCGCGTAGGTGAGCAAGAGCTACGCGCCGACGACCCACGGTTGTGACCTTGAGGTGACCGCGAGCTGCGGCCGCGGTTGCAAGGCATGTCGCACGTGCTGACTGCGGGCCGGAGCAACCAGCCACCCAGCCTATGTGCTTGACAGAGCCCTTCCTCTGACTATCATTCGCGCTCTTTGCCGCCGGGCCTTCGTGCGTCTATCGTGCGGAAAAGACTCGCAAAATGGCCGATCTCGTCATCCCTCTCTACGACCTCGATACCGCTGGCAAGGATTACACCTTTGCCCTGGGAGCGGCGTGGCTAGATCGCGTTCTCGAGGGAACGGGCGTGCGCGGTGACACCGAGGGTGAGCCAGGGCTGGTCAAGGTTCATGCCCAGCGCAATGGGCGCGAGATTTTGGTTCATGGCCGCGCGCATGCGCGCTTGATCACGGAATGTGGCCGCTGTTTGAAGGGCCTGCCGCTCGATATCCGAACCGATGTTGGCGCGCTTTACGCGCCCGCTGACGCGAGGCACCCGCCGCGCCCCGTACCCGTCGCAGAAGACGACGACATCGAGCTGGACGCCACGGACCGCGAAGTTTACACAGGCGACAAGGTCGAGATCGACGACTTGGTACGCGACTCACTGCTGCTCGAGCTACCGATGCAGCCGCGCTGTGAGCTAGGTTGGGCTTGCCCCAACATCGATCTTCCTGAACACCTGCGTGCTGCTGAAGGTGTCAGCACGAAGGGTTTTGACGAGGGCAATGTTGACCCCCGTCTTCTACCACTGATGAAGCTCGCCAAGGGCGAGCCCGATAAGGAGTGATCCCGTGGCCGTTCCGAAGCGAAAAAACCCTCGGTCTCGGCGGAA
>JBKJIA010000408.1:0-22737 GCA_046598735.1 Polyangiales bacterium | reverse complement strand
ATAACCCCCCAGCGCTTACCCATCTGCCGGCTGTTGCGCTCCACCACGGCATCCATGGCGTCGAGATGAGCCTTGTACTGCTCGTCGGTGGCATGCCCATAGAAGGTTACCAACAGCACGTTACCGAGGTCTTTGACGACGACCGGCTCCGGCGAAGTTGCAGACGCCCTGTCGGTTGCTTCAGCCATCTCTTCAGGGTACCGGAAAGGTCGGCATTCGTCAGCGGCCTCGTCGCATCAGTCGCACTTCTACCGGCGCGTTGTGTGGCTCGCCTGGCATGTTGCAGCGGGGTCAGCCTCGAGAACCGTCATGCCATGTGTCAGGCGCACTCACTCGCCCGCGCAAAGCTGCCCGCAGCCGCAAACTGAGGGGAGCACTCCATCGCGGGGACGAGGCGAACCACGGCGAACCACCAAGACACGAAGCCGGACGTCTCAGGACCGACAGCCGCCAGGCTTCCTCACTGCGCGCGGTTCAGCAGCATCTCCCACCAGCGCGCGGGTGCGATTGGCGCGAGTCTGCCCTGATCGACAAAGCCTTGTCGCAGCCAACGGTCCGCGTCCTCCATCTCGAGAAAAGTCTGAACGGGCCAAGCCGGGCGTTTGATCCAAAAGATGGCCGTCAGGGCACCATGGATCAGCGGGCTGCTCAGTACGATGGCATGCCCCACGGCGCGCCGCTCCAGGATGGGCGACAGGCGTTCGAAGGCCAAAGCCACCCGCTTGCGCGCGAGCGCGTCGGCGTACTGCGCGAGGCGCGCATCGGCGAGCAATGCGGCGGGCGCGTCCGGCGGGCTGCGCTGCGTGTAGAATTGCTCGAGTTTTTCGAAGTGCGCCTCTACCTCGGCCTGGGTGAACGCCCTGGGGATCACCTGCAGATGCAGCGGATCGTAGCTCGTGTCGAACAGGAACATTCCCCGTCATGGTACCAGAGCCACTGTCCACCGGACACACGCCAATCGTGCTTCGCGGCGCGCGCCATCCTCATTCTGGCGTAACATCCCAGGCGACGCGTCTCGGGTGTCGAGCGCGCTGACTCTCCGACCAGCTCCTTCATGGGTGCGCTGCCGTCGCCGATCACGACGAAGCCGCTGCCCATGAGCGTTGGGGTTGTGCTGGAACCGAGATCGATCTGACCAGGCTTGAGTTTCATGCCGCGCTCATAGGGCGTGCGCCACACGACCTTCGGCGCGCCGGCATCCATCGTCACGAGAAACAGCGCGAAGTTTGAAACCACGAGCGCCCCGCGCTCGTTCACGGCGATGAACCATGGGCCTCGAAGTGGGCTCGGACGTGGCGGCCCTAGATATCGACGCGCTGGCTCGTCAACCTAAGGCGCGCGACGTGCGATGATGATACCGCCAAAGCCACCGAATCCGCCGGAGAACGCGGTGCAACTCCCGATGGGGCTACACACCTCCAGGGTACCATCGCTGTCGGTATCGCAGTGAAATCCGCCGTAACACGCCTGCACGCATGTGCCGCCGTCACAGGCGGCACAGGCAGGAGAGCCTCCGCCAGGGCAGCTTGCCACGCCAAAGCCACCACCGAACCGTAAGGCTTCCTCTTTCGAGCTAACGTCATATTTCGCGGTTTCCTCCGAAGGTTGAGCGTCGTTGGAGTCCGGTAGAGATCCGTCTTGGGCGCAACCCCAAGCGAGCGTCACGCCGAACATAAGAAGAGTTGTTATCTTGTTGGTCATTCGTCTTCCTCCTCTGTTTCGTTGTCTTCGTTCACCTGGGCGAAGAGCTCGTAGGCCGGGTCTTCGTCCAGCGGAAACACCACGTCTGTCGCCCAGTGAAAGTGGTCTTCGCGCAGCGGCTCCGTACGCAAGTCAAGCTCAGTGCTCGCGTGTGCCTTGCGCAGGCATTCAAGCGCGCGCGCGTCTACCCCTTGCGGAAGCGACGAATCGATGAGCTCAGGACGTTCCGCCTCCGCTAAGCCAGTGGCGGGGTCCACGCGAAAGTGTAAAAACGCGCTCACCTTACCTTTTGCGCCCGCAAGCCCACCCTGGCATTGACGCATGCGATAAAGGAGACCGAGCTTATATTCGTATAAGGTCCGCTGCAGCGGATTGAAGCGCGACAACATCGCAAGCTGGCGGGGGTTAAGCTCCACCTCCGAAAGACTCGTAGGCATTGTCGGGACGGTACCGGGCGCAGTGGCCAGACTTTTGGAGCGCGCATGCTCGCGACTGCTCGCGGCAGGGGCGTGCTCGCGCTCATGGCTGGCCGCCGTCGTGGCCTGGGCAGCTTTCGTGCTGGCACTCGCACCGGCTACGTCTTGTACGATCTTGCTCGTCTCGACGGAACCGTGGGCCGCGTGCGCGGGCCCACGCATGCTGACACTGCCCCAGGCGACGCATGCCAACGTCACGCCTGCGAGGGCCATACCCCAATGATGTGTTCGCATGTCGATCCTCCCCTCTTCGGAGTTTTTCGATGCACGAGCCGGGAATCTGACTTAGCAAAATGAGAATTGCGCACGCCCGGGAGGTACGTGCGCGGCGCATGGGGCGTGTGCGCCGCCCACGCCATGCGTCACGGATCGCGCTAGGCATTCGTGCGCTGTGCGGTTCACTCCTCCACAAGTTCTTTCAAGCGCGCCAGGGCATCATCCCACTGCGCCGAGATCTTATCTAAGTACCCATGCGCGTCTGCCAGGCGTTTGGGCTCGAGCTCCCAAATACGCTCGCGGCCCAGTCGCGAGCTGCGCACCAAGCCTGCGTCGTGCAACACACTCAGGCATGTGGAAGCCGGGTGGTCAGAGTTCCGAACAAGGGGTGGTCAGGGGCTCCGTCCCGCTACAGTGTGTTCAAGAACGCCAGGATCTTGCGACTGTTCTGTTGGTTCATGGCGGCGAAGCGATCCCGTGCGGGTTTCGCTTCGCCGTCGTGCAATAGAATGGCTTGCTCGAGGCTCGGGGCGCGCCCGTCGTGCAAGAAGAACGGCTGTCGACCGACTCCCCACAGCGGTGCCGTGCGCATCTGATGCTTGCCCGCTGCCCCTTGCGCGATACCGTCGCCCAGGCTGCCCATGTCGTGCAGCAGGAAGTCGCTGTACGCATGGAAGGTCACCTCGTCCAATGCCGAGATGGAGCTCGGGCCTGTGGTCAGCTCGGCAACGTGGCAGGTGGCACAGCCAATGTGGTCGAAGGAGACCTCGCCTGCGCTTGCCAAACCGGTGGGCTTGCTCGAGGGCGGCGGTGCTAGGAGCTGCATGAAGTCGGCGAAGGCTTGCACGTCGCTGCCGTCGTCCTCGGGATCGGTCACGCCATCGCACACGCTCTGCGTGCAGTCGCCTTGCGGGCACAAGTCGAGGGCAAAGGACGGTGACGTGATGCCCATCTCGTTCAGGTACGCATCCCCGGAGAACTGGAACAGGGTCGGCACCTGCGACTTCCACCCAAACTTGCCGACGCGCACTTGGCTCGTCGTCAACTCGACCACCTTCGCCGCCTTGCCGCGTACGCCGTCCGGGTCGGTGGCTTGTTGGGCCTCGAGCGCTTCGAAGGTCTGATCGGGCACCGCGTCGACGAGCCCCAAACCGAACAGCGGCGTGGTTCGCCGCCCTGCAAACACGTTGGCTGCGGCGGGCACGCCCTCGCCCGCCACGCTACTGACGGGACATGCGGCGTTCACGTCCGTGATGCCGTTGCGCTGAATCAGCGAGCCGCCGAGATTGATGAGCGGATCGAAGCCGCTCGGGTTACTGAGTCCAAACCGAGTCTCGATGATGGTGCTTGAGCCACCAAGCGCGGGAGCGGCGTGACACGCACCACACGAACGATCGTTGAACACCGGACCCAGCCCCTCGTCGTCCTCCGGGGTGGCGAACTGCTCCCTGCCGGTGTCGAAGCGTTCGAGCAAGTCGGTCGGCAAGCCGGGCAACGGATCGCCGAACGAGGGTGCTGCGCTCGCAGCCTGGTGCGCGGAGGTGACCGGGGTCACTCGCAGATCGGAATCTCGACTGCCACATCCAAACAGAAAGACGACGACCACTGCCGTAGTACCTCTCATGGAACACCTCCTGGTGTGTGCCACCTTGGCAACGGTCTGTGGCGTGACGAATGGGGTCGTCGCGGCCGAAGCGCGTTGCGAGCGGGCTTGTGTGCTGAGCGCGCAACCTACCGCGCTCGCGCCAGCTCGGTTTTGATCATTTCATCAGGGTTCGTGCGGCAGATGATTTGATCGCTTTGCTCGACCTGGATGTGACGACATTGGCAACGCGCACGCGGCTTTCCGCCAACGACGCGCCCGCGCGTATCCTTACGCTTTCGCGCGAATAGCTCCTAGGGCGCTGGGGGCCCAGAAGCGACGCCGTGCTTAGCCGCTTGGCGCATTCCCGTGAATGTCGCGAGCAGCTTCTGCACATCCGCTTCGGCCATGCTGCCGCGAACGTAGACGTAGTTACCGTCGGTCGACGGCTTGAGCGCGGCAAGCGCCGGTCGAAGTCCTAGGACGCCCACGATGATGTTCAAAGACAGCGCTTCCAAGGTGTTACGGACAGAACGCTCGAGTTCCAGCGCGTGGCCGACGCTGGGAGTCTCGGCGGCTGCGGTGACGACCACGTTAGCGCCCACCTCGATCGCGATTCCGGCGCGTGCGACGTTGTTCAGGAGCGGCGCTAGGCCAAAGCGCGCGCCGTGCTTCTTGAGCGCTTCTCGCCCCTCCCCTTCGGGATCTTCGGCAAGGATGGCAAGGTGGCTCGCCTCCAGCGCCAAACGTCCGGCCAATGAGCGGTAGAGAGCGTCGTTTTTGATCGGGAGCCCGGGTCCCCTGCCTGCCCTCTCGACAAGTGCCTCCAAGCGATCAGGCGAGCACACGACGAGGAGCTCGGGCGAAACCTGAGTCCAAACGGCGTCCGGGCGTTTGTAGATTGTCAGCAAGCCGCGGGGCTCCGCGAGCGTTTGGTCAGCGAGAGCGCGCTGCGTGAGGTATCCGGCGCCAAACCGCCCCTTGAGCGCAGCGACAAAGCTTCCCAGCCGTTCGCGAGCCATGCGCCCGCCAAGCAGAATTTCGTCGACCCGCTCGAGATCTACCCACTCTGCAAACGTGTCGGACCCCGGCTGCAGATCGTTCCACATCTTCCAAAACGGGCTGTCCCGCAGTGGCGCAAGCTCGACGCGCACGACAAGTGAGGCGTCCTCAGGCAGCCAGGCGAGCGGCTCACTGGGGGGCTTGAGCGGCTCTGGCGCCTGCACCTTCGGTGTGTGGCCGCAACCCAAGCCGAAGCACAAATACCACGCGCACGCGAGACGTAACCAAGTTGCTCGCATCAGAGGGGTGAAGTCAAAGCGGGCGAAACGAGGGAGAGTGAACCGCCAAGCCCGCTTCAAATTCACTGGCAGACGCCGAAGCCAACAGAGTAGTAGCCCACCCACGACTCCGAGCTGATGGCCGCGGGATTCTGGGGGACGCGCTTGAGCTCTTCGGTGATCACGAAATCAAAGCAGAGCGGGAACGGGGGCTGCGTGGGATCGAGAGGAAGGAACACCGTCTGCTTACCTTTGATCGCGACCTGCTCGTAGGAAGGGTTGAAGGGGTTCGTGCTGCTTGGAACTACCGTCAGGGAGTGGATGATGTTCTGCGACCCTTGCGTCCCAAGGCACGCGTTGAGCAAGGTTGCGCGCTCATGCGTACACGGAGCGCCGTCGCAGTACTCGAAGGCGGGCGCGAAGCTGTCGACGAATGCGTTGCAATTGGTGAAGTAGTTGGCGAACTGCTGCTGGACGAAAGCGGTGGCTTCTTGTGCGCCAATGGTCGTATCCGCCGCACTGGCAGTGTTCTGTAGGCTCAAAATCGCGACGGTGACGGCGGCAAGAACGTTCTTCTTCATGTAACGACTCCTCTTCTCGGACGATCCGAGCCCTACTGATCGGCTGCGCAGAAGCAAAACGCTCGACGCGCCTTCTAGTAGGACGAATCTATTTGGGGGGGTTGGATGGCCCATCCTTAGCTCCATCGTTCACATACGCAAGGAAATTTGCTCGTACTTGTTCTTCTCTCTGTCCGTGGGTAGTTCACTAAGACAGGTAGGTGAACTACGTAACAGAGCTACGACTTCGTGGGTCCCGAAAGCCGACGCTTCAAGTGAAGTCATGCCGCCCAGGAGCTCCGAAACACCCGGTCCTCTAGGACATGCGGCATATGCCGCACGTCGATTCTCCTCGAGCCGCCTGCGGCGAGCATCCTCGCGCTGGACTTGAGCTCGTCCACCAGGTGCGTGCCGGTACCATACGGCGAATGAGTTCGAGTTTCACGCGTAAGGTCTCGGCCCATGGCGACGAGGTTTCAGATTCTTGGCGAGCAGCCTGGAGGCGCAACGGAACGAGGCACAGAGCGCAGCGCTTTGCTATGAGATGACCATGACCCTCAAACGCCCTGCCTTGAACCCTAGCGATCTCGAACCCCGCACCAGCTCGCTGTACCCCGCGCCTTTTCGTGCGCGCGTCACACCGCGCGAGAAGCGCGCGCTTGGCGACGCGCTCGGCCTGACGAAGATCGGCGTCAATCTTACTACCCTCTTCCCGGGCAAGGAGTCCGCACTGCGGCACCACCACTCGCACGAGGATGAGCTGGTGTTCGTGCTGGAAGGCGAGGTGGTGCTACGCACGGACGAGGGTGAGCAGGTGCTCACGGCCGGCCAGTGCGCAGGCTTTGCCGCCGGAGCGCGCAACGGACACCAGTTCGTCAACCGCAGCGGCGCGAATGCCCGCTACCTCGAGATCAGTAACCGCGATCCCGAAGACGCCGCCGAGTATCCTGACGACGATCTTGCCGTGCGCAAGGTGGACAATAAGTACGTCTTCATGCGCAAGGACGGCACCCCTTGCTGAGGGCTCGCATCGCAATTGAACGTGCGTCCGATCGAGATGCGATCGGGGAACGGATTAGTGTGAGGAACAGCCCGGCGGCTCTCAAGGCTACCTGGGTTTGAATGGCGCACTCGGTAAGGGCTGAGACCATGACCAGAACAGCGCGGAGTTTTCCAGCGACCAGGCCTACATTCAGCATCGCGGCGGTCCACCGGGTTTTCTGCGGGTTCTCGACGAGCACACACTCGCCTTCGCGGACTTCCGCGGCAACCGACAGTACATCAGCATGGGCAACCTAGCTCGAACGGGAGCTCGCGCGGCTCAAGGCGGTCAGCCGCGATCAGGCGTAGCGCTCGAGCCACGCCTCGAGAGTCATGGGTGGCTGCACGGGCTCCGACCTTACTGTTGCGTGCAGGCCGATGCTGCCGTCCTCGACTGCAATGCTTGCGACGCTGGGAGCCTGCGCCTTGGCACCAAACTCGAGCCACACGCGGCCGAGGACACGGTCGTGCGCATCCGTCAGAAAAACACCGAGCTCGCCCCGCCCCTTCACCTGCGTGGCGTTCTCCACGGGCCCACCGGTTTCGGTTGTGCCACCGAGGTGGAGCGCCAGCGCTTCGAGAGCTTCGTTTACGGCTTCATGCAGCTCGCTGTCGTCCATCGGCGCGCAAGCTAGCACAGCCGACTCGTTCGCCTCCGGCCTAGACACAGGCTTCGGGCACTCCGTCGGGCCCGCGCTACGTTTGGCCGATGCGCGTTGCGTTGGCACTCAGTCTCGTCCTCGTCACGCTTGCAGGCTGCGCAGGACGCGCGCAGCTCGCGCCTGCCGCGGGCTTCTCCCTGCCTCTGGGGCGTGAGCATCCGCTCACCGGCCGCATCTGGTCGAGCCGACACGGCGATCTCGCGACGCGCGATGAGCTGTACACCGCCATACGCGGCAGCCGCCTTCTGCTCCTGGGCGAGACCCACGACAACGCCGATCACCACGCGCTGCAGGCAGCGCTGCTCGACCTATGGCTCGGCGCACACAGCGAAGCCAGCGTGGGCTTCGAAATGGTCGATGAGTCCCAGGCTTCGGCCCTCGTCTCCCCCTATCCGTCGACACCCGCCGAGCTTGCGCGCAAGTTGGCCTGGGCCGATTCCGGCTGGCCCGACTTCGCCCTGTACGAGCCCGTGTTCGCCGTCGCGCTGACGCGTGGCGCGCGCTTGTTCGCCGCCAGCCCCAGTCGCGAGCGCGTGCGCGCCTCGATGCACGGCGTGGAGTCCACCGAGGCGCAGACTCTCGGGCTCGACGCGCCGCTCCCGCAGGCCCAGAAGGACGCGCTGTCCCAGGAGATCCGCGACAGCCACTGCGGCCACGCCCCCGAGGCGATGGTTGCGCCCATGATCGCCGCCCAATCGTTCAAGGACGCCTGGATGGCGCAAGAGGTCCGCAAGGCACGCACGCCAGCCGCGCTGATCGCAGGCAGAGGGCACGTGCGCAACGATCGCGCCGTCCCGCTCTTTCTGAGCCGCCGCGGCGAAAAAGACGTGCTCGCGATCGCGTTCATCGAGGTCGACGACAGGCTCGAGGCGGCGCAGGACTACGAGCCTTCCGCGTACGACTTCGTGATCTTCACGCCGCGCACCACAGACACTTCCGCCTGCGAGCGCTTTCGCGAGCAGCTTGCACGCATGCGCAAGGCGCAGAAGCCGTGACCCCGCATCGAGGAGACGCTCAGGCCTGGCCGTGCTCGAGGTCTTCGAGTAGCGCGGCCTCCGTGAGCCAGCTTCGCGGCGCGTAACGCGGCGTGGACGCCGTGCCGGATCTCGAGAGACACGCATCAAAGAAGGCGCTCAGTTTGAAACTCCTATACCCTCGAACAAGTGGGCGTAGGTGTCGCAGCGAGCTTCCACTTCGAAGCAGTGGCCAACGGTGAGCACCAGGTCCTCGTCGATCAGCACGCCGGAACAGGAAGCCACGGCAGGTTGGTCGACGAACGGCTCCTCGGCACACAGCTGCAGCAGTTCCTGCGCTGATTCGGGGCATGCCACCATCATAAAAAGTAGTGCCGGTGCTGTTGGTTTGGGCATGTAGTGCACTCAGTGACAACACCAGGCGACCGAGGGATCTCGGGCCTGCAACTCGGTTGATGTCCTTGAGGCGCCAAGCCTTGGAGCCCGTGCTGTTTTCGATCGTTTCGGCATCGCGAACGTAGCCGTCGGGCTGGATGAGGTAGACGCTGCCGTGTGACTTCCAAGATGCTCCGAGGGCAATCCACGCCCACTCTCAGCTCGTGCAGCCCGCGGATGGCAGCTACGACCCAGGGCTCGGTACCCAGTTCCGAGGCGGTCTCAAGCTACTGGGTCGTGTATCTGGATGGCGAGATCAACACGGCCAGCGCACTTCCTGTGTTCCAGGAGATACTGGCCGCGCTTCCGCAAGGCTTCAGCATCTGGCACACGGTCGAGACCCCTGCCGACAATCCGGCCGACAAGCCCGAGCGCAAGCGCGAGGTGCTTCCCGTCGAGGCCGCCATCCAGTTGTTCGGCGACGCGAGCCTCGCCGACTCGACCCCATTTTGCGAAACGTGGGAGCTGGACGTGCGTTACGTGGCTGTGGCCTTCACGCCCGACTATGGATATGCCGCCTGCAGCGCCGATGGCACGGAATACGAGGCGCGCCAACAGTCCGAGTCGCAGGGCGCGTGCCGTGAGAGTGCACGCTACTTTCGTCGCAATGTCGCCGCGCTGGCAGAGTCCGACATCCCAAGCGACTGGCCGTGCACCATCGAATAGTCGGCATGCTCGGGTTCGGAGAAAATTGGCTAAGGTAGACGCCGTAAACATCGGGTCTTTCAGGGCCCACCCCCGTTTGAAACTCCTGTACCCCAACGGCGCGCAGCGCTCGGCGCTCTCGGGAAAGAATAAATTGCGTGCGCCGCTGCTTTCTTTCGAGAGTGTTTGCAAAGCCGAAACTTCGTCATATTGTACCGGCCTCGGAGTAACACTCCGGGCTTCAATCCCCCCTCCGCCCGTCGAACAACGGGCGGCACGCATGGCCAGGTTCCTGCGTGCGGGTACGCACCTACAATGCGCATCCCCTCACCCCCCAAAGGCAAAAACTCAAATGAAAATTACCTCGCTCTTCGCCGCCGCCGCGCTCAGTGCTGCATCCGTCGTCTCCGTCGCCTCGCCCGCTTCGGCTAACCATGGCGACCCCTGCGGCAGCCCGTGGCTCGGCGTGCTTTACCAGAGCTGCGCAGTGGACCAGATCATTTCTAACGTCAAGCTCGACAACGTCGAGGAGCAGTACACCAGGTACTATGCGCCCACCGCGCAGTTCAATGATCCCAGCAGCCATGTGGAAGGTCGCGACGGGATCATCGCCCACCTTGAAGAGTCATTGACTAAGGTGTCCATCGACGCAGTCCGCGTCGTCAGCAAGGCATTCGACCTCAAGACCAAGACCTGGACGGTCACCTACGAGATGGATACTCAGCTGCTGTACGCGATTGCTGGCACGCCCTACGTGCTGCGCATCGGTCAACCCGTGACTCTGCAGGCGGCAACGACCTTACGCTTCAACGCGGCTAACAAGATCGAGTTCCATCGCGACTACTTCGACCAACTCGCCATCTTCGCCCAGGTGCCCGGCCTAGTAGGAACGGTCTTCGGCATGGTCGGCCAGTATATCGGTCAAGAAGTATGCAAGCAGGTTCCCTGCCCCCCGCCCGCACCCTGATCGAGGATCTTCACAGGTCTGCCCGCCATCGCCAGCGAGCGGGCTGCGATCGCCTCAGCCAAACGTCGGGCCTGTGAGCAGCTAGTGCGCGACTACCGCACCGCCGACTCCGACGATGTTCGCAAGCGCGCGGCCCAGCGCCTCGACACCGATGCACGCTTGAGCAATCGAGCAACCTCCTCGCGCGTTTCTACGCGGTGCGCGCCATGGCGAAGATCGACCCATCGCTGTTCTCCGAAGCCCTGCGCGCCGCGACCCGCGATGAAGACGCCACCGTGCGCGCCATGGCAAGCAAAGCCCTGCAGCAAGTGCAGGTCAGAGAGACCTGATGCTTCAGGCTTAGCGAGCCTGTGCCGGGCCGCGTACGTTGAGCAGCTCGCGGGCGCGTCAGCTACTGACCAGACAAACACGAGACGCAGTACGGGTTGGTTCCCGCCTGGCTCTCCAGAACCTTGCCCGTAATCGCGTCGAGCTTGGCGCGAAACCCAATCTGGTTTCCGGGCGGAACCCCATCGATCTCGACGGGACAGTTGGCGTCGCTGTTGACAAGCTTCGCAGTGGCGTGACTCGGCGCTACATAGATGGTCGCGCCGAGGGTCTTCACTAGCGCGATGCCGCTCGGGCCCTCCGACCACACGAGTGCCGCCGTCGAGTCGAGCGTGACCTCGTCCGGCGCGCGTACGAAATAGGTGCCGACACCCGCTGCCGTGCACGAAGGCGCTGGGAGGGGGGCATAGTATTGGTACTGGTAGCGTTTCGTCGCCAGGGCCCACCTAAGCTCGCGCACGGGTCGTGGAGTGCACCCATCAAGCGCCGCGAGGGTGCGGGCATTGGCAGGAGGCAAGTAACTCGCGTACACGGCGTCGAGCGTTAATGACCCACCGATGCGCTTGATGATGAACGTCACCGTGTCTTGCGCGATCGGGTACACCCCCATGTGCGTGCGGATGCTCTTGTAGAAGTGAGTCTGTTGCTCGATGGCATCGCAGCTCAGCTCGGGCATGTCCCATTCAGCGAGATCCATCTGGAATAGCTCCGGTGCACGGTCGACCACCCGCGAGATGGCGTCGCCGAGTAGCTCCCCCTCGGCACACCAAAGCCCGTATCGCAGGGCGATGGTACGTTCCGCACGTTCTGGCGCTTGCACGAAACGTGTGCCAGTTCCACCACCTTAAGTCCGTGCTCCGAGCCCGCACGCGTCCGGACAAACACCGCACATTCAGGCTAAGGTTCCGGTCAGATTCTCACGAATGGAGTGTCCATGTTTGAAGCGTACAGGTCGTTGCTGATCGCCTCGTGCTTGCTAGCAACCGTCAGCTGCGGCGATGAAGAGGGTGCTGCTACGAAAGCGGATGCCGGCGCCGAGACCGACGCTTCACAGCTTTCAGAGGCGGGCGGTGGCTCGACGTTGCTTCCTGAGTATGTGCTCTCGAGCTCCGATTCCGTACCGGAGGGCGTGGCCTTCGACCCCCAGGAGCGCGCGTTCTATGCAGGGTCGCTCAACGGCGGCAGCATCACGAAGGTCAGCGCGGACGGTAAGGAATCCATCTTTCGTCCTGCCGACGGCAGCGCGCTTGTCGGCCTCAAAGTCGACGTCAAGCGCCGTCGTTTATGGGCGTGCGCGACCGATGCGGTGTGGGCTTTCGAACTCCTGGATGGCACGCGCAGCCACGAGATTCCGTTGAGCGCGGCAGCCGACGGCGCGCGCTGCAATGACTTGGTCGTAGACGAGGACGATGGAAAGGTCTACGTCACCGATCCAGGACTTCCCAATATCTACTCAGTGGACAGAGCCGACGTCGTCAGCGTTTATGCGACGAATCCTGCATTTTCGGCCGGATCGCTCGGTCTAAATGGTATCACTTTCAGTGCCGATGGCTCTGCGCTGCTCGCGGGGCTTTTCATTCGTGGTCAGCTGTTTCACATTCCTATGGCGAATCCAGCAGAGATCAAGGAAGTCGCGCTGACCGGGGAAGCCTTCGCGAGTCCCGACGGTTTGGTGATGCTCGAAGCTGCGCTCTACGCTGTTTCGAACAATGAGCTCAAGAAGGTGACCTTCGAGGATGCCTCGAGTCTCAAGGGTAAGGTTACGCTTCAAGCCTTTGCCGAAGGAGGGCTAAGCACCGGGACTGCAGCCGAAGGCGAGCTCTATGCGATCAGAAGTGGCACCTTCAACTATGTCACCAAGCAGCCCTTGAGTCTGCCTTTCAAGATCGTGCGCATCGACCGCAGCAAGTTCAAATAGTAAGGGTACGCTGCAAATGGTAGCGTTGGTTTGAGCGTCGCGTCCCGGTCTCGCCCCTCGGCACGCGACCGTGTGGACCTCAGTCGTAGCCGCGAGTGAAGCGAAGACTCGCGTCCTCGTCGCTCAGAGCCACATCATACAGGCGCACGTCGTGCAGCGTTCCATCCAGGTTCGGGTCGCCGCCCCACTGCGCCATCCCCAACCAGTTGTTGACATCGTCGATGCCAGAGAGCTGCTCATTGGCTGGTACTGGGGAGCTGCCTCGACGTGCTCCATCGACGTAGAGCCGCAGCTCGTTTGCCGGACGGTCGAAGACCGCGACCACCTGATGCACTTGGCCTGTCGAGATCGCAGGGCTCGAGCTCACGCTGCGCCACCCTCGGCTGTCCGTACTGGGATCGACGTCAAACACGAGTCGAAAAAAGTCGCTGTTTCCGTTGACGGCGAGCGAGAAGTGTCGAGTACCCGCGCCTTGCGCGCCGGCGCCCGCATTACTATTTCCGAAATCAAACACCCTCTGATATCCCAGGCCCCCGTTCCAGGTCAGCCAAGCCTCGACACTCAGACTCTCTAGGCCTGAGATGAGGGCCGCCGGCAACGTGACGTGCGGGCCCGACAAACCACCGCTCAAGGCGACGGCGCCCTGCCCATCCAGCGTAGCGCCCACCAGTGTTCCGTCAGCGCTGCCTGCTCCGTCCGTCGCGGTTGTCCCTATGCCGTCGAATGCGTAGTGGTGAATCAACGCAGATGCGAATGGGTCCTGGACGACGACCTGAGCGTCTGCAGTTGATGATGCGTCCGCCTGACCTGCATCGAGAGCGGCGACGGCAGGACCAGCGTCTGCCCCGCCGTCTGGCAGCGCGCCAGCGTCAGGGAGAAGCGGAGCCGCCCCGTCCGACAGCGGACCGACCGCACGATTCGACGGCAGGTCGCTTGCGGTCACCTCGAATCCAAAGCGCCCGCACCCCGTGCAACCTAGGAGGAGAGCCAGAGTCGCAGACGCGATCAGCGCGCCAGCGGCACGCGCTCGTGTCGTGAAAGGTAACGCCGAACGTTCCGATCGCCGCTGTCTACGACTCATCCATACTCTTCTCGAAGTGTCGCGCTTGTAGGACCTCGCAGCTCCTCACTTCCACGGGCACTTCCGCTACGATCGGTCCGTCCACCGTCTCAATGATGGAACGTTATTAACGCGGATGGGAAGGGCCGAGCACTTACCTACCGCAATCTATGGATCGACAAAGTGGAAAACGAGACCTTCCACCCGCCACCTCGAATTCGCGACAGAACCCGCGATAGGCTGTCTACAAGCGACGACACCTCGTGCCGCGTCGCCTGATGCAGCACATCCCCCTCGCTGCGAGGGCGTAGGCTGCCACGTCGCATGGCGGGACATCTCGCGCGACGCTACGCGGAGCCCGTTCGCGTTCAGGCTTGCCGCGTACAAAACTGCAGGCGTACCCTGTGCGCTCTACGCGTGAACGCCAGCCAGAACACAGCCGAAAGCCGTCAGCCCGTCACGCCGAACCAGGATGACCGCGGAGCTCCTTCACGGCCATTGCTTTTAGGCTTGTTCACGATCGCAATCGGGCTCGCGCTGGTGGGGCTGATCGCGGAGCTCCGCTATGCAAAAGGCGAGCTATCCGCAGCCGCGACCCACTTTCTATCGCTGAGCGCCGAGAGCAACCTCCCGACCTGGTATGCGAGCTGCCTGTTGTTCTGGTGCGCGCTGCTGCTGTTCGAGAATGGCCAGAGCGCCCGCGCACAGGGGCAGCCGCGTGCCGTCACCTGGAAGCTGCTCGCAGTCGTGTTTCTCTACATGTCGCTCGACGAAGCGGTGGAAATCCACGAGCACCTGGGCGCTCTCGTCGAAGGTCATGGCCTCCTCTACTTTAGCTGGGTGATTCCCGCATTTGGGTTCGTGCTTGCGGTCGGAGCGGTGTCAGTGCCCTTCCTCTTCGCGTTGCCACGGCAGACGCGGTATCGCTTCATCGCATCCGGTGCCCTGTACGTAGGTGGCGCGCTCGGCATGGAGCTTCCGCTGGGACTCTGGACGGAGCAGCATGGCGACGACAACTTCACCTACGCCGCGCTCGACCTCGTCGAGGAGACTCTCGAGATCCTCGGGGCAAGCTTCTTCGTCGTGGCGCTCGAGGCGCACCTCCGCCTGCTGCGCGCTTCAGGGACGCCATCATGAGCACCCAGGTCGGGGCGCGATCGCTGTATATCGTGGGTCCCGCTTACGACTGGGCCTTTTTTCTCGCACCGCCGCTGCTCTGCTTGGCTGTGGGCGCCGCGATTGCCGGGAGCGACTTCTCCAACGCGGTGTTTACGCTGTGCGGCGACGAGACCACGGCCGCCGCGCTCTCGCTCGGCATCGTGATTCACGCCCACCTCGTGGCGGTGCTCTTTCGCAGCCACGGCAACCCCTCGATCTTCCGGCGCTGGCCGCTGCGCTTCGTGCTGGTGCCAGCGCTGCTGTGGCTTGCGCTGTGGGCGTCCCCGTGGGCGGCAGCGGTGGCAGCGGTGGCAGCCACCTTCTGGGATGTCTGGCACTCCGGCGCGCAGACGTTCGGACTGGCTCGGATCTACGACCGCAACGCGGGTTGTACCCCTGCGAGCGGGCGCCGTCTCGACTTCTGGGCGAATCAGCTGCTCTATGCGGGACCGATCCTGGCCGGCGTCACGCTCATCGATCACCTCGAGACGTTCGACGAGTTCAGCGACCTGGGGGCCACCTTCTTCAGCGCCGTGCCCATGCAGGTCGCGCAGCAACAGCGTTGGTTGACATGGCTTGTCCTCGGTGGTGGAGCCCTGTTCCTCACCTACTACGCCTGGAGTCAGCTGCGGCTCAGGGCCGACGGCTACTCACGGTCGCCGCTGACGGTCTGGTTGGTCGCGTCGACGGGCGCGTGCTCCATCGTGAGCTGGGGCTTCAACACGTGGGGCGAGGCGTTCTTCACGATGAACCTCTTCCATGCCGTGCAATATCTCGCTCTCGTGTGGTGCACCGAGGGCGAACGCATCAGCCAGCGTATTCGGCTCCGTGCATTGCCACGGGTGCGGCGCCCGCTGGTGTTCATCCTGTTTTTTGGCTCGGTACTCGCATACGGCGCCGCAGCGCAAGTCGTGAGCTCATCGCTTCATGCACTCTGGGCCCTGACGCTCGTCATTTCGCTCATGCACTTCTGGTACGACGCGTTTGTTTGGTCGGTGCAGAAGAGCGACATCTAATCCTCAGCCTTACTCTCTTTGCTTCGAACGTCCACAGCTCGTCCATAACAGGAGTCGACGATGAAGGTCCTGACCATTTTTCTCCCACTGCTCGCAGCCCTGACAATGCAGGCCTGCACCGTCGAAACGTACAGCGGCCCGCCGCGGTCGACGGTGGTCGTGCACGAACAACGCCCTGTGCGCACGGAGAGGCCACCTGACCCCAAGCCCGTACGGCCCAAGCCACCCGAGCCGAAGCCGCCTGAGCCGAAGCCAGACGTCACGGAGACCGCCAGGTTTGAAGCAAGTCACGGCGGAACGGTGGTTGTCGCGGGCAAACATTCCGTCGAGGTCGTGTCGCACGCGTCGGGCGAGGTCTATGTGTACGTGCTGAGTCCGACGATGCCCACATCCGGAGTGGAGATCCGCCTCGAGGTACCTACGGAGGGCCGGCCGGCCCAGGCCATCACGTTGCAGTGGGACGCGAACCTCCAGCGCTACGAGGGCCGCCTGCGCGACGTTGTCATCGTGCGTGGGCCGCTCGTCGTGCGCATCGTGATCGGCGCGCAGGTCTGGGTGGGCCGCGTCACCACGATCATCGTCGCGCCGGCCATCGTGGTCGACTCTCCGCCACCCCCATCACCGCCACACAACCACGAAAAACATAAGAAGCACGAGAAACATAAGAAGCACGAGAAACATAAGAAGCACGAAAAACACTGACCATAGCGATTGCGGGCTCTGTCGCAACTTTGCGACAGAGCCCTCAGGGCGATCTACCTCAGCGAATCCCAAGTTCCGTACGGCCAGGTCTTCTTGCCCCAATCGATTAGGGTGGTCAGCACCGCGGGCTCCACCCCGAGGGTGCGCAACATCGGGATGACTCGGTAGGTGTTGCGACCCTGGAACTTATCGGTCTCAAACCTAGTGCCGGTGCTGAAGTCAGTGCTGTCCCAGTCCTGCACCGCGCTGTTTCCCGTCGCGGCCTCCCACTCGACTCGAACGGCTCGATTCGAGTCCGCCACGAAGTCTTCCACCATGGCTTGGGCAAAGTACTTCCAGAGTGTCGGGCCGACCGAGGCTTGCGCGTCGCTGGTACCGCCACGATTGGCACCGTAGTAGACGTGAGGTTGTGAAGTGCGTAGGTCGTTGCCGGTCTCCGCACCGTAAAGACCGTTGGTCTGCAGTTGCCGTTGTTTGATCATGGAGGCCCAGAAGCGGAAGCCTTGGTTCACGCCCGATTCCGCCTGCAGAATCTCGATGTGACTGCAGACGTAGGCAAAGTGGCTGGGCATCATGATCCGATAGCCGGGATCGAGGATCATGTTGAGGTGGTACCAAGAGTTCGTCTCCGCGACGCCCGTTACGATGTCCTGCCCATAGAGTTGCCGTGCGTTGTGCGAGAGGAAGTGAGGCGGGCGATCGAACACGTTGCGCCCCTTGACGAACCAGCCTCGCTCGCGCGCGTCGACGCAGCTCGAAGAGCAGACGCTAAGGCTACTCAGGGTCCGGGCGCCGCCGGTGTAGGGAACGCTTGCGGTCTGTGTCTTCTTGCCCTCGTCTTCGAGGTTCTTACTGTGCACGATCTCCCATTGCTTTACCGAGATCCACGCAGCGAGTCCGCGCTTGCCGATCTCGTATGCCTCTTCGTCCGCGCGGGTCCTGTTCGCCTGGGTAAGGCAGGTAGTGAATGTCTTCTTGGGTAACTTGATCGCGTTCAGAACGCCACCGTTGAGTCCTCGCCAGGGCTCGCCGTTGCCCGAACCATTGATGTCGCAAGTCATGCCCCGCTGAAGCCATGTCTTGACCCTCGTCGTCATGTTCCCGAGCGTGTCGGCGGTCGTGCTCGCCTGAGCGGCCTCGTAGAGAACCGTGTAGTAGGGCTTCGCGACGCTGGTGCCTTGGTAATCCTGAAGAATCGCCGTGGCACTGGTGTTGAAGGCATCGTCCGGGTGAATCTGCGGCAACCACTGGTTCCATTCTGGCATCGGCAGTGAGATCCGGAGCTCACGCATGTTGAGCTTTCCAAGCCTCGAACCGACCGTGCGCACGTCGACCAGTGAGATCGAGGTGTCATTGGGAAACAGCTCGTTCTGCATAGCGGAGTCGTCGTCGAGGATCGCGTTCAGACCGGCCCCAGCGGCCCAGAAGTAGGCAGCCTGTGCATCAAGGCCAGGACCCGGCTGATAGGGCGGGTTCCACGGTCGCGCCGCGGGCACATTCTGCAGCGCGCGGGTGCGGATGTAGCTCGCGATACGTTCGCCGTCCGCCCTGGTGAGGCCGTGGAAAATGGAGCGCTCGATGATGGAGCGATTGGAGAAGTTGAAGTACTTGAGGTCGCGTCCATCCCGCGCGTGGCAATCGGCGCAGGACGCGGCGATCTTACCATCCGCGGCACCGTTGATGGCATCCACGCCAGGATCAGTCAGGCGGTTGCGCGCGACCCACAGCACTCGACCTGCTTCGATGTCGGCGGCCGCGGGATACGGTGCGCTCCAGGACGCCGGGTCGTCGTCCACGAAGCTGCTGGTCGGCAATACGGGGGTCTGACCACTGCGCAACAGGTTCAGCTCAAGGATGCGAAAGCCAATGCTGGGTGTGCCAGGCGTCTTGTGCTCGAAGACAATCGTGTTTGTTCCGGTCGTGATTCCCGTGACCGGGATCTTCATCCGGACGGTACGGAAGACTCCGCCGATGCCGCCGTAGTTTTTTTCGGCACCGATGATCTCGATGGTTTGGTTGCCAACGTTGACTCCGCCCCCGGTGTAACGCTTGAGGTTGATGGCCGCACCACCGTTGACACTTACCGTGGCCTTGACCTTCGATGCATCGCGGTCGAGGTCGCTGACGTGGTAACCGCACGAATTGCAGCGGAGGTACAGGTGGGTGATGTTGGTGGTGTCGCTGACGTAGAACTGGACGGTTTCTTTGGTTCCAGCGGGCCCTAGCACCTCGATCGGTAGTTGGAGCTTACTACAAGAGCCCTCGGGCACCCCACAGCCGCATGCCCCTGGTTCGGTCTTGTTCGGGTCGCTCGTACATAGATCGAAAATGCTGAGTTCGGCGTTGTCGACATTCGGGCCGCCCGTGGTCGTGTTCGCCGTGACGCGGATCGTGTTCGCTCCCTGCGGAAGGGACACCACGATGGACGTGGTAACCCAGGTGGTCCACGCTCCCGTCACCGCAAACTGCACCGTGCCGGCGGCCGCGCCGTTGACCGTGAGAGCTGCCGGGCGCGCGGCGGCCGCGCCATTGGCGTAGCGCAGCGTCAGCGTATACTGGCCAGCCAGCGTGGCGTTGACGTTGTTCCACTCGATCCACGTGCCATTGCCACCAAAGTCCGCATAGCCAGTGCCAGTGAAGCCCGCCGAGGTGGTTGCCACGACACAGCCACTCTGCGCACTGTAGTTCTCAGCCTCGTAGCGCGACGGGGTAACGGCTTTTTCGGCCAGGCTCGCGTCGCGATCGACCTCGTCATATCCCTCCGATTCGTCCAGGCTCGCGTCGCGATCGACCTCGTCGTATCCCTCCGAGTCGGCCAAGTCCGCTGGCCCCGCGCAACCCGCGTTTGCGAGCGTGAGCCCGAGCAGGAATTGGAATGCCGGACCATAACCGGCACGTTGGGGGCGTATCGAAGTCATAGGGGATAGGTTCCTTTGCGGAGGGGGATTCAAGGCAATGCACCTTGCCTGCAAGTATTCTGGCTTAACAGCAGACCCTCAGCCTAGTGCCGGAAGGTACAAAAAGTGCATTTTCACCATTGTTTTCCACGAGTTATAAGTGTGGCGACGCAGGTGACTATGGGGGAGGGTGCCTAATCTTGCCAGACTAGCGCACACGCATACTCCGGAGACTAAGCCCGCGCCGGGTACCAAGGCATACCTATGCGCAGATAAGGTTATCCATAAGCGCATGAGAGCTTATGTCGCTCTGAATGCTGATATGGGCACAACGGCGAGAGCGAGGTGAAGTGACGCCAGGGCTGTAGGAAATAGGCGACCTGCTCTCCATGTACCAAGCATTGATCTTTAGGCGGATAAGCGCGCCACAAGCCGGGGTCGCCCGCGAGACTGCCGATGTTTACACTGTTTGCCTAACCTGGTTCTGCGAACCAGAGCACCAACGGCCGAAGGGCGGACTTGCACCCAACGACTCGCAGGCGACCGTAAGGCCGGCCTCCTCTTGAGTCTCGCGAAGGGCGAGTTGGATAAGCCCGGTCGCCGCCAAGGCGTGTCGCACCCGCTGACTGCGAACCATGCACTGGCTGCAGGACATGCATGCAGAATCTGCCCCGTGCGCATCTCCCCAGACTTGCTAGGGTCCGCCGCGTAAGTCAGCTGACGTCTGGGTATTGAGGACAATCCCTTTGCGTCGGTCACGTCTTACTCCCCCCAATGAGTGCTCGGTCGATGCCGATCGCTCGCTCCGTAGGTGTTCATGAAAATGCGAGTCTTTGTTTCGATCAGTGCGATAGGCGGGCTATGCCTTTTGCCCGTGGCTTCTTCTCAGGCCCAAACCTTTCCGCCCATGAGCTGCGGCGGGGGCCTGGCGTTCCCCGGCGGCGCGAGCGCGTGTCGCGACTACCTCGGCAGTAGTTGGAATCCAGGTTCGGCCAGCGCGGATTGCGCAGCGATCCCTGGTGCGAGTGGCGGTGTGTTTGCTGTAGGCAGCAGCTGCAACACGGCCGATATCGTCGGCGTATGTCGCGTAGCCGAAGGCGGGCCCACGGAGGCGACGCTGTACTTTTACGGTGGTGATACGACCGCACTCGCGAACGCATGTGAGGGCTTTCTGAACGGCACCTGGGCGAGCGCGTTGCCTGCTGGGCGCTGCGACCACTTCGCGGCGACGGCACCCGGAGCCCCTGGCATTCCGGCATGCAAGCAATACTCAGGCAGCAACTGGAGCGCGACCGGTGCAGAGGCCGATTGCGCTCCTCTCGCACAGTCCAACTTCACGGTCGACGCCACGTGCGGCACTTCGACCCTCGGTTATTGCACCCTGCGCGGTGGCACAGCCGACGAGTACGAAGTTCACTATTATGCGGGCGATCCAGCCAGGCTCGCTGCGGGATGTGAGGGTTTCGGCGGCGGCGTGTGGACCGATGCTTCTGCCCCGGTAGACACCCTTCTTCCTGAGGCTTATGCGGCTCTGCAGTCCGACGCTCAGGTCACGGTGTCCCCCAATGGCTGTGACGGCGCATGTCTCAACGCCTTGATTGCCAGTAAGGGCGCCATTACCTTCTCACCCACCGGACAGGCACCGACCGAGGGCTTCCTGTACATTCCGGGCGGCACCGTGGACCCACGAGCGTACGCGGTCGCGGCACGGCAGATCGCTGCTGCGGGTTACTTCGTCGCCATCATTCCCTTCGCTGGTGGCATCGCCATCGCGGATCCATTCCGGCCCACGGGCATCATCGCCAGTCACCCCGAGATTGAACATTGGGCCATCGGCGGCCACTCGCTGGGCGGCGTCACCGCGGCTCTCTACGCGGACGTCGACCCGCTTGGGAAGATTGACGCGCTCGCCATCTTCGCCGGATATCCGCCGGCGAACAACGACCTCTCTGATGATCCGGACCTGCGCGTGTACTCGCTGCTCGGCACCGAAGACGACAACATGGACATGGTCGAGTGGACGGCCGCCAAGGCACGCCTGCCTGCGAACACCTACTACGGGATCATCAACGGCGGTAACCACGAACAGTTCGGTTACTACACCGGTCAGCTCGACGATGGTGCGCCGCTCATCTCACGCAAGCAGCAGCACGACATTTACGTGGGTGCCACCATCCACATGCTGCGCCACCTCGACACCCCGGCGTCGGAGACCTACCAGCTCCCGATCTACAGCCACCTTGCGGATAACCATGCGCAGATCTGTCGGCAGGCTCAGCTCCTCGTCGGCGGCTTCAAGCCCGCGGCGCTGCGCGAACGTGATGTGCAGGTGAGCGAATACGACACGATGGTGGAGTTCCGCGCAGGCCGTGCGGGCTTTGTTCCGAACGTTGCGCGCGGTGTCAGCGTGGTCAGCTATTCCGCACAGACCTCCAACCCGGACGACGTCACCGCTCCGCCGATCTTCGAGGGTGAGATCTGGTGCAAGCTCAAGTCTCAGGAAGCCATTGCAACGCAGTACAACCTTACCCCCAAGCGTGCACAGGGCACCTGCGCTGCCGTGAACGCAGCGGTCTTTGATGGGGCTCTCAAGCAACTCGATAAGCGCACGCGCGAAGCCTTCAAGCGCTCGCACAGTGTGATCGACTACGCCGCCGACAAGCCGACCATGTCGGGTCCCGAGTTCATCGATTCGCCGATCTCGCTGTCCCCGACCACCGCGCAGCACTACTCGCTCGTTTCGCCGAGCCTCGTCACGCCCATGGTCGTGCCGGCGCCTTTCGGCGGCGTCTTCTATTGCAAACTTTGGTCGCCGGAAGCCGCGATCAAGTTCATCGAGAACGTGACGCACTGCGGTTACTAATCCACCGCGTGTAAGGATCGAGCCTTGGCCCTGTCTGCAGCGGGTCCAAGGCTCCTTTCGTTTTAAGGCCCGACGAGGCGCTAACTTAACGCGACCGAGGCATCGGAGCCGTCACGACCCATGATGATGCTTCAGACCCTGTTGCCGTACTGTGTGTTCGCGATGTCGTCAGAGCCCCTCGGCCCTTGGCGCGTTCGCAGGCTCAGCGGGTACCGGTGCGGACTCTTGCGGCGCAGGCGCAGCGGCAGGAGCGGCCA
>JBKJIA010000373.1:0-7089 GCA_046598735.1 Polyangiales bacterium | reverse complement strand
CGCGTGGCCGCGCGTGGATCCCTTTGCTTTCGTTGGCACTCCTGCATGCCGCCAGCGCCTGCGCGCCCGCCGGCGACGCCGGAGACCCAGGTGTTGAGCTCGGCTCACACGACGATGGCGGCGTGCTGGACGTCGTAGCGACCGACCTTTGCCCGAGTGATTCCAGCAAGGTCGAGCCGGGCGTATGTGGCTGTGGTGTAACAGATGCAGACAGCGATCGAGACGGCACGCCCGACTGCAAAGACGGCTGCAAAACGGACCCCATTAAGACCGGTCCCGGCACATGTGACTGTGGCGCATCCGATGTGGATAGCGACAAGGATGGTACAGCGGACTGCAAAGACGGGTGCAAAGCCGACCCCAAGAAGACCGAGCCAGGCGCGTGCGGCTGCGGCGTACCCGAGGGGAGCTGTCAGGGCGGTTTTGTTTCCAAAATGGTCAATTACGATGCCAATGGTCAACTCAGATACAGCACAGATGCAGAGGGAAATCGCATCCCGGATTTTAGCTATGTTGGCTATAAGTACGGAGAAGAGATTCCCAGTACGTCAAATCTGGTCCCGGCGAATCAGATCAAGACCATTGGTCCCATTGCCGGAGATAACACAGCGTATATTCAAGCAGCCATCGATGCAGTTGGAGCATATCCCGTTCAATCCAACGGATATCGGGGCATCGTGAGGCTCAAGCCAGGGACGTATCTCACGAGCAACCCTGTGTATGTCAGGTCTAGTGGCGTCATCCTGCAAGGAGCAGGACGTGGCGCAGACCCCACTGTAAACACCATCATCAAGAGCAGTCGTTCAGGAAAGGATCCAACAGTGTTCCATCTGGGCAATCCAAGTCCGTTCCCCGCATGGACTGTTCCAGTAAGTGGGAGCACTAAAACCGTGACCTCACCTTCAATCCCGATTGGTCAACGCTCCTTCCAAGTCGATGACGCATCCCCTTTCCGGGTTGGGGATATGGTGGTCATCTCGCAAGCCCTAAACGACAGTTGGTATTCCCTCGTCGACTTGCCTCGCTTTTACACAGCTTGGAACGGAACAGTGCCCGGGAATAAAACCTGGAGAGAACATGGAGTCGACAACCTTGAAGTGCTCTTCGTGCGGTTCATCAAAGGGATCAGCGGAAATCAGATCACGGTTGACGCTCCTTTCTATCATCGATTTATACAATCGTTCGGAAAGGTACAGCTTTACAAATACAATCGGTCATATGACAGCAGGACACGCCTTTACGATCATATCGGCATAGACAATCTTCGCATCGATATCGAGACCAGCGGCGGCTTTGATGAAGAGCATACTGAGCGCGCCATAGTGATGCACAGCGTCGTGGATAGTTGGGCCAGGAACATCACGAATTTGCACGCCTCGGAAGGGACCGTTCACATCAGAAAATCGACCCGGGTCACGGTTGAAAATTGCGAATCCAGGGAACTAGTATCTAACATCACGGGAGGACAGAGGTCTGGGTTTGCAGTGGATAGCGGGGGACAACAGATCTTATTCAAAGGCTGCATTGCGAGCGAGAATCGCCATGGATTTGTGCTCAGTGGCGGTTCGTCTTCGTCGGGCGTGGTCTTTTTAATGGGTATCTTGGAAAAGAACCTCGAAACCTCGGAAGCTGGTCATCAAAAGTGGTCGATGGGCGTTCTCTTTGACAATTGCAAGCTGACCTCCTACCTGAAAAACTGGCTCCCCGCGTTCGGAGCTTACAACCGGGGAGCATGGGGAACGACCTCTCACGGATGGTCTGCCGCGAATTCCGTGCTTTGGAATGTAGATGCTGGACCAGACAATACCATCGCGGTTCAGAAGCCACCCACAGCGCAAAACTATGCCATTGGGTGCTCGGGAAAAGATGTCAGCGGAGTCGGACCATTCCAAGCTGATCCAGGCTACATCGAAGGAACCGGTCAAGGTGCAGACCTTCAGATTCCTTCCCTCTATAAAGCGCAACTGAACGACCGTCGATAGAGGGTCAACGTCGGTCATTTGCGGGCGCTCCCCATAGTGCAGGTGGCTCCTGGTACCTTAGTGCCGTCGCAGTTTACGGGCAGTCCATTCGCGGTCTTGGCCCCACCGAGTGTCGCCAAACCATTGATGGTAAGTAGACCGTTCACGGTCCTGAGGCCGTTGCTGGCAGACATAACGCTCAGCCGGCGAGCCAACCTGTCGCGATCAAGGCCGCCAAGATCACGCCAAACAGAGACTCCCCCGCAATCGCGCCCCCTGCGATCGAGGAGATGTGCTCGTCCGTCCAACGCGGAAAGCGACGCATCAAGAGCGTCAACAGTAAGGCACCGACGAACATGCTGGCGCTGATCGACATCGGCAGCAAAAACGCGATGCCGAGGGCGACGGGCGATGGCAGAAAGCGGCCTGCACGCGTCTCGGACAACAGCGTGAGCCCACAGCCGAGCAGCAGCGCCACAAGAGCCGCCGTCGGAGCATGGCTTGGCAAGGCCGCGAGCCCGCCTTGAACGGCCTCGGCCGTGGCTTTCCACGAGAGCGCGCCCGGTGCGGGCATCTTTGCGGTGCCGAGTCCGTAGGCACGCACGATCACCGCATAGGTCGGGATCACGACGACGGCTCCGACCACGGCCCCCAGCAGCTGTCCCAGAACCTGCGCTTTCGCACTGGCGCCCAGTCGCTGCCCGGCCTTGAAGGCCCAGAGCGTGGAGGCGGCCTGAGCCGCGGTACCAGAAGCTATCGAACCGTAAGCCAACGATGACACGCGACTCGAGGAACCGAACGCGATCTGCGTCACACCGCCCATGCTGCCGATCGGTGCGATGTCCGTCTCGCCGGCCGAGCGCGCGCACACTCCAGCCAAAACAAACGAAAGGGCCAGAGCCGAAAGCGTGCTTCCGATTCCCAAGTCAAAGACGTAAGACGCGAGCGCGAGCAGCAGCACGATCGCAAACAGACCGAGAACGAGAAGCGCGCGCAGCGAGCTCGCTCCCACAGCAGGTTCGCCAGCCGGACTCGGATCGCGAGTCAACACGGTAAGATCGCGCAAGCCTCGCACGAGAGAGCGCCACTGCAGCGCAAGCGAGGTGAGAGAGCTGGCAAGGATGAGCGCGGCACCGGGCCACATCAGCCAGTTGACCAACGTGCCATACTCGGCATCCGCGACGATGCCGAAGCGCACAATCAGCGGTGCCAGGCACGCCCACGCCACAGTCGAGCCAAGCAACATGCTGGCGCCGGCACGCAGTCCGATCAACAGACCCGTCGAGAACATGAGTGGGCTCACGCTCACGCCAAGCGACAACACGGTGGTGGAGATGCCCGCGATGCTGCCCGGAACCAGCACTTGCGCTGGAATCCAAGCGCCGGGGCCATCTCGAAACCAGGTCACGGCCGCCGCAAACAAGGCGGCGAGCGCAAGGGCCCGCGCACGACTCGCGGCGCGCGACGCACCGTTCGCCATCGCCGTAATCACCTCGGAGGTCGCGGTGCCCGTCGGAAACGGCAGGTTTTCGAGCACGATCAGACGTTGGCGCAAAATGACCGCGATCAACACGCCGAGTACGCCGAGGGACAACCCCCACAGCCCTAATGCCCAGCCCGCGTAGGTGTGTCCCAGCAGCGCAAGGGCCGCCATCGGCCCCGCGACTCCTACCACCATCGACATGACCGCGGCAGACGCTGCGATGGTTTGCGTCAGGTTGTTCTCGAGCTGCGTATAGGGCCGACGGGCACCTCGAAAAGCCGCGAATGCGAGCACCGAAGCCGTGATGTTGCCGCCGTCGATCGATGCCGTTTTTAGGTCTGTGTAGACGTTGGCGGCCGCAAGCACGGCACCGAGCAAACAGCCAGCAAGAATGGCGCGCGGCGTGAGCTCGGCCGTGCTCGTGGTGTGGATCATCCCAGCTTCACTTCCCTGGACCTTACTAATTGGGAGCTCCGAACTAGGCAGTGGGCACCGTCTTGCTCGAGATTCTGCCACAGTAGGAAGAGTGACAGCTACTCGCGCGCCTATGGCGCCGGGCCGCGTGGCAATACGCCAGCAGAACACCCTCCCGAGCCCCCCTTTAGAGCCCAAGCCGTCCGCCCATTTTTCCGACGATCCTGCGCACGCTCGAAGGGCGTCAGGTCAAGCGGGTCGGCAGCAACACTTACGTGCCGGTCGATGTTCGCGTGATCGCCGCGACCAACCGCAACCTCAAGAGCGAAGTCGTGGCTCGCCGCTTTCGCAGCCGCGCGAAGGCCGAGCGCCACACGCTGGGTCACCGCGCCCTCGTAGCAGGCCGACAGCGTGGGAGCGGCGAAGGGCCAGCCCGCCCGCGTCGGTACCCAGCCGAGCACACGGCACGACTCGTCACCACGGCGAACCGAACCGCACCACAACACAACTATTGGATACCGGCGCTAGAATGCTGAACGGGCTTCACCCAAGCCCACCCATCAAACACCACTTCCGCCAAAGTCAGCAGCGACGTCACCTACGCCCGCGAAGCGCACCAATCTCAGTATCCATCAATCAGGGAGTGGTCGAAGCGCACTGCACGAGCGACCGAGCGCAGGAGTTGCGCCCGACAGCAGGCCCGCGTCCACATCCAGCGGGATGATGATAGGCCCGTTGTGGATGCCTACCTCCCGATACGAAGGACGATGTATGCGGAACGAACCACAAAGCCCGTGCACCACTTCAGAGCCGGATTCATGGTATCGATACACGTTCCCATTGATCACCAGTTCGGCGTTCGTCCATCGCGCCGCGCGACGCTCCAACTCACCCCGCTGATGCCGCAGGCACAGTTCGTTGCCCAACCGCAGGCCAGCCGCCTCAATCTCCGCGAAGCTCGAGTTCGGACCTACACGTTCAGCGAGCACCTGGGCGAACAGCGAAAGTGCTGCATCCGCGTTGTTCCACGTCGTCGCTTGCACATTGTCGTTCGCCGCTTGAGCCTGCACGCTTGGCCTCGGTGCCTCGGTTGGTCGCGTTGGAGTTGATGCCCGAGACTGATCGATGGCACCGCAATTTCAACTCCATCATGCAGCCGCCCTCACAAGCTGATCATGAGAACGAGCCCGACTCCCTGCTCCGAGAGCGATCCAGACCCACCTGGCATGGGCGCCGCCGGCGAGCAACGGCCGGAGCGCCCGAGGGCGGGCCAGGTGTCGATGACCGCGAAGCTGAACGCAGGTCACGGAGGGCTTACGCCGCATTCTCGTTACGCGTGATGATGCCGAACTTGACGCTGAAGATCTGGACCGCGCTTGCTGAGCTATCGATTGCGCTTGCTCGCGCCGAGCCCTGCGGCGTGGGGTCGGAACGTGTTGCCTACGTGCTTGAGCTGCGCCGTGCTTTGAGTCTCTACGCCTTCAACACCCTCAGGCGTCCGAAGTGCATCGCAAGCCTCAACATATCGGGCGCGTCGGAAGACAGAATGATGTCTCCATGGACGGAAGCAGATGCCGCCACAAGCGCGTCCGCAACGCCTGGTCCTGATGGAGCACGATGCGGATTGAGTACCGTGAGCGCGTCGCCCGCACGTTTTGCAACGTCGAGGGTCGTCGTCACGAACGTGGCTTCGATTATTTCGCGCAACTCTTTACTGTGAGAACCGTTCCAAAACTCGGTCACAGCCGCGGCGGGCGTACGTACGGCAAGCCCTTGCGCCAAGCTCGCGTCGATCAGCGTTTGCACACGTCGGTTATTGTTTTCTAACGCGATCAAAGCGCCGGTGTCGAGCGTGAGTCCCGCTGCACGGGTCGAAGCCAAAGCCTTGATGGAGGCCGCTTTCTTTTTTCGCTTAGCCGACATCGTTCGCAACGTAAGGCAGCCCAAGTTCTTCACATGCACGCCCCCGCTCTTCGGCCGTCGACGGGCCGCCCGTACGCGCCAGCCCCCGATGGATGAGCCTTCGCAGCTTGAGCGAAGCGATTCGCTGCTCTGCTGAGGCGGCCAGCCATTCGCTACGTGATTGTCCCTGCTTTTCCGCAAGGTCGTCTACTTGACCCAACAGGTCTTCATCGACAGAAATTGTAACTTTTCGGACACCCATACTGTTCACACCTTGGTCATACCAGGATATGGGCCGCCCGCATGGCTGTCAAACCAAGCGGTGCTAAACCCAATGCCGATCAGTTAGAGGCCGCGGACTCGAAAAGATTAGTGCTTTCCGTCTGATTCAAAGTCGATCAGGATACGGCGATCGTGGCAAAAGGTCAGCCGACAAGCTGGTTAGAGCGGGCGCTCTGCGAAACGGCAGCGCATCCGCATCCTGAAACCCTGGAGACGTTCCGTCGGCTGCGGTGGCTACCGTGTCACATCCGCTACGCCGCCCTCCGATACTCATGGTGCAGGATGTCGCAAGTCTGCACGAAGTCGCAGGCCCAAGTCTCGTGCGCGTGGTTCCTGACGAAGGTGTTCCATCGTTTGGCCAGTGGGCTGGGGCGGACGCACTGCGCGCATGTGCTTCTGGACGGTTCGCTTGCTCACGCGGATACCGAGCTTGAGCAGCTCGCCCCGTATTCGCTCGGCGCCCCAGAGCGCGTTCTCCGTCGCCATCTTCTTGATGAGCGCGATGCGCTCCGCACTCGCCGGGTTCGCTGCACTCTGCGCGCGACGGCGCGTCTTCCAGCGCCAGAACAACTTGAAGCCTTGCCGATGCCAGCGCAGTAAGGTTTCGGGCTTGGTGACCAGCAGAGCATCGCGCCAGTGCCTGGCGATCGACGCAAGCGTGACGAGCAGCGCGCCATCGAGAATGGTGACCGACCATCACTTCCTGGGATTGCGTGTTGCGATGATCAGCTGTTGGCGCAGCATCGCGTTCTCCGCGATCAACTCGGTCTTCGTTCTCGTCGCATCTGCGATGACCATGAGCGCCGGGCTCCTGATGGGTCGAGCAAGGTCCAGAACCTTACGCTTCACGGTGGTGAGGAGGGACTCGGTGGCGCGAAGTATCGACTTTAGCACTCACGTAGCTTGTGCGATACATCCACCCCATGCAAGCCGGCTGAGCCTGCGCGGCGCGATTTTCACTTTCTCCAATCATTCCAACGTGGACGAGGAGAGGTAGCCAGGACAACGCCCTATCTGGTCTCGGGCGGCCTCGCGCTTCAGCCCGAC
>JBKJIA010000276.1:0-8878 GCA_046598735.1 Polyangiales bacterium | reverse complement strand
CGAGCGTGCCGAGCGGCAACGAGCTCAGCTCGCCAAGCTTGGCCGAGGGTGCGCCGGCCAGCGTGGCAAGCACTTCGTTGCAGCCCACATAGCCCCGGCCTGGCGTCACGAGCGCCTGGGCAGCAGACGTAATTGCAGGTTCAGCGGCTTGACGATAGGGGAGATGTTGGCTCACGGGGGCGAATCTAGCCCAGCAATGCCCCAGCGTGTAGGGCGCCGGCGCGGTCTGCCCGAGCATCACGGGTTCCACCAGCAAGGTGTGAACCTTTCGGGCTAGGCACGGCTCGTGCACAGGCGAGCCGCATGACTTCTTCGCCTTACTATTCGCACGGGGGCGTTCCCCCGGGACAAGCCATGCTTGATACGGACCGTACGCGCCCCGAAGGACAGAAGCCACAGGCCCGACGAGGCGAGCAAGACCGTCAAGACCGTAAGGAAGATGCTCCCTCGAATGAAGGAGCTGCTTTGGCAACCGATGCTAAAGCCGACCCTGGGAGCCCCAAACAATCGACGGCTCGCTTGGGGCCGCCCGCACCGGAAGCGGCCGAAAAAGAGCGCAGCAAATGGCGCACGGTCGCTTGGTACGCCGCGCTGGCAGCGGTCGCGGGCTTTGCTGCCTGGTTGATCGTTCGCGCTCTTTTACCGCCTATATTACCCGTCTTGGAAGTAAGGTCGGAAGGGATCACGCGCATGCTAGCGGTCACGGGCCGCGTCGAAGCACAGCAGTCCGTGACCGTGTCTGCGCGCGGGGCCGGCCGCATCGCGCAGATCGCGCACTACGAGGGCGAGCCTGTTCAGGCGGGCGACGTGTTGGCGCGCCTGGAAGACACCACCCTTGGTACGGGCGTGACGCAGCAGGCGGCGGCGCTTAGTGCCTCCCGCAAGCAGCTCGCTAATCAAACTCGGGAGCTCGCGCGGGCGGAAAAGCTCGCCCAAACTGGCGCCATGAGCCAGGAAGAGCTCGACCGGGCGCGACTGGATGTGGAGCGTGGCAAAGACGACTTGGTGGGGCTTACTGCCGCACTCAAGGAGCAGCAGACCCAGCTGGTTGTGACCGCCCCTTTCGCGGGTACCATCGTGCGGCGTGACGCCGAAGTGGGCCAAGTGGTAGGTCCTGAGACTTCACTTTTCGAGATTGCCACGGTGGCTTCTGCCCGCGTGACTGCGGAGATCGACGAACGATACGTCTCGGCGTTGCGCCCGGGCATGCGCGCCGAAGTAATGCTGCTCGGTGTATCGCAGAAGGTGGAGAAGGCTCAGGTGTCTTACGTCGCGCAGGCCGTCGATCCGCAGACCGGCGCGGCGACGGTGCGCTTTAGCTACGATAAACCTCCCAGTAAGGTTCTCGTAGGTGCATCGGTCGATGTTAATATTAGTGTCGATAGCGTCCCTCGCGCCATCACCATTCCGCGCGAATCCATCGGTACCGCCCATGGTCGCTCGTTCGTCTTGGTGGTGCGCGATGGGGCTGTGCAGCGTCGCGAGGTCAGCGTGGATGATTGGCCCGCCGAGAGGGTGGTGGTACTGCGAGGGCTCAAGGCGGGTGAAACGATCGCCACGGACCCGAGCTCGGTGACTCCCGGCAAGCGTGTGCGCGCCGAGGTGAGCCGTGCCCTTTGAGCTCAAGCTGAGTATTCGCTACTTACTCAGCACCAAGCTTCAATCGAGCCTGCTCGTACTGGGTGTAGCGGTTGGTGTGGTGGTATTTACTTTCATCGCTGCCTTGATCAACGGCCTGGGCATACGCCTCACGGACAACGTGGTCGGGAACATCGCGCACATTACGCTCGAGGCACCGGAACGAGCGCCCGCTACGTTCATGGCATCTCCTCACGGACGCGCGCTCATGGCGGTGCAACCTGGCAACGACTTGCGCGCTGAGATTCGCACCTACCGCCAAGCGGTGAGCCTTGCCTCGGGGCTTGCGGGAGTCATTGCGGCCGTGCCCGAAGTGGTCGGCAACGCCACGCTGGTGCGCGGAGAAAAGGATTTGTCGGTCGCTGTAACGGGTATCTTACCTCGCGATGCAAGCGCGATCGCCCGCCTCGATCAATCGCTCGTACGGGGGCGGGTGGATCTTGGGCCCGGCGACATCCTGATCGGCAATCAGTTGGCCAAGGATCTTGGCGTCGAAGTCGGTGACAGGATCGTGTTGCGACCGGGCCGCTTGAACGCGCGCGAGACCACCTCGAAAGGGAAGGTTAGTTCGGATCTAATCGTTACTTTGCGCGGCATCTTCAATCTCGGCGCGCAAGCGGTTGATGCGCGCACGGCATTCATGGAGCTTGGCGTCGCACGTAAGACGTTCGGCATTGCAGACGGCGTGACCCAAGTGGAAATCAAGTTGGTCGATCCGTGGCAGGCGCCGCTCTTGGCAAAGCGCCTCGAACGCGCCACGCAGCTGAAAGTGAGCCACTGGCTGGAACGCAACGCGCGCCTTCAAGAGGGCCTGCGCTCGCAGCAAAGTAGTGGAACGTTGATAAAATTCTTCAGCTTGCTGACGATCGTGATCGGTGTCGCCAGTGCACTGTTGCTAGCGGTGCTGCGGCGCAGATCCGAGATCGGTATCCTGCGCAGCTTTGGTATCCGTCGCCGCTCCATCGTCACGGCCTTCGTACTGCAGGGCATCTTAGTAGGCGCGACCGGCGCGTCGCTGGGGGCGGGTGTGGGTTATGCATTCTGCAAGCTGCTGTTCACTCTGACTCTTAAGCCCAATGGTTTGCCGTCCATCCCCGTAGATCCTGCGCAGGGCGAATACCTGAGCGCTGTCTTGTTTGCGGTCGCGGCCAGTGGTATCGCCGCCCTCTTACCCGCTCGTTCGGCCGCCAACATCGACCCTTTGCAGGCCATCCAATCATGAGCGCGCTCCATCCCAGCCCAGCCATTCAGAAGCAAGCGCAGACGGGCGTCGCACTCAAGGCTGAGCACATCGACAAGGTATTTGGCGAGGGGGCGACGACGACGCAGGTCCTGTTCGACGTCAGTGCCACCATTGAACGCGGCGAGTTCGTGGCGTTGATGGGCCCCAGCGGCAGCGGCAAGAGCACCTTCCTTTCGATCGCTGGCACCTTACTGTCTCCGACTCGCGGCGAGGTGCAGATTGCGGGTATCACCACCCAAGGCCTGTCTCAAGACAAGCTAGGGGGCTTGCGCAATCGTCACCTGGGCTTCGTGTTCCAGTTTCATCATTTGCTGCCCGACTTCACGGCGATCGAGAACGTGCTGATGCCGGCCTATGGCAACCAGCATCAGATAGACCGCGCTTCACGCACACGTGCTGAAGGCCTGCTCGATAGGGTCGGGTTGCTGGATCGCAAGGGCTCTAGGGCTTCTGAGCTGTCGGGCGGGCAAAAGCAGCGAGTCGCCGTGGCGCGTGCTCTCATCATGCAGCCCGACCTGGTGCTTGCGGACGAGCCTACGGGCAACTTGGATCGTTCGTCATCGAACGAAGTGATGGACCTACTCGAACAACTATCGCGCGAGGAGGGCACGGCATTCTTGATCAGTACCCATGATCGCAGCATCGCCGAACGTTGCAGCCGCACGCTGCAAATGGAAGACGGCCGCTTCGTTGGTTGACAAAGTTGGCGTGTCGACCCTGTCGTAGAAGGTCAACATACTTGACGTTATGGGCTGCGCAATGTAGGGAGCTTGCGGCTCCATCGCACATGGCAGCTCAGCGAAAATCGGAAGCCACAGTTTCGATTTTCGCAGCCTAGTTTGGCCTTTTTCGCGAGTTCACGTGATTCGCACTACAGCCATCTACGCTTGCGCGACATGGTCCGATCCTTGCTGAGCGCCTATGCAGGAAGACTCAAAAGGAGAGAGCAGGCATGCTGAGTACCACGACCGAACAGCTGGGCGCTGGGAACCATACGTGCGACGTAAGCCTTAGCGAGCTTGAGTTCGTGCCCGCGACCTTACCGCTGGGCGCTGGGAACCATACGTGCGACGTGAGCCTTAGCGAGCTTGAGCTCGTGCCCGCGGTCGTTGTGCGCGGCTACCCCGATCTGGCTTCCGAGGTGGATTGGATCAGTCCGGACCGCGGGTTCCTGAGCGCCTTTGTCGGTACGTGCGTGCTCATACTCG
This sequence comes from Polyangiales bacterium, assembly GCA_046598735.1. Classification (GTDB taxonomy): domain Bacteria; phylum Myxococcota_A; class Polyangia; order Polyangiales; family DASUME01; genus DASUME01. The sequence goes on along the minus strand of JBKJIA010000276.1, from coordinate 4,789 downwards.
GATCCCTGGTCATGGTGCTTGCGAGTCTGCACGGTGCGGCCGGGCAAAAGAACGGGGTGGGGTTGCAGGCATCCGTCGCGCCGATCGCAGTAGTCGATCATTCAACCGAAAACCATGCGGCAGTCACCCCCGAGCCGAATACTCAGGATTCTTTGCTCAAGAGACCGGCACCTCGCGCCCAGCGTAAGGTGCGCAGGCTCGCGGCCAAGGCACCCGTCACGCTAGCGCGGCCCTTACGGTCTGTGGCAGGGCGGACCCGCCCGGCCGGCCGTGTCCGCAGGTGATGAAAAGCTAAGGTTCAGCTAAACCGATGCTCGCGTTCAGGGCTCCCTCGCGGAGCCAACAGACTGCTGCGAACTTGCCAACTTCCCCACGGTCTCCCCTTACGCAGCGGTAGAGACTCCGCAGTTCCGGGCGAAGGCGAAAAAAGAGCCGCACTTCTGCGCTGGCTCGCGCTAGGAATACGAATGGCGATGGGGAGGTCGGATCGCCGCATCTCTTGCTAACCAGAGTGAGGGGACTCGTTGTGCGATTGAGTATGTTGCGACGCGCGACATGGAACTGGTTGCCCGCGTTTTTGGCGGTGGCCGAATCTGGTAGCGTGACCCAGGCATGTCGCGAGCTGGGGCTTACTCCTGCCGCCATTTCCCGAACCATCCGCTTGCTTGAGGATCACCTCGGCCAAGAGCTCTTTCATCGTTCAGCGCGCACGCTCACCTTGAATGGCGCTGGCAAGCGACTGCGCGAGTCGGTGCGCGCCGCGATCAATCATGTCGACCTCGGACTTGAGGGTTTGCAGAGTGATCCGTTCAGTGGTCCCTTGCGCGTGGCAACGCATGGGGCGGTGGGGGAATTCTTTGTGCTGCCCAGTTTGCTCGAGCTCAAACGTAGACATCCGCGCTTGGTGCCTGAACAGGTTGCGCCGCTTGCGCTCGAAGCAAGCGAGCTGCTGCTGCGCGGCCTCGTCGACGTGGGCTTTCACGACGAGGCCTTTGCCTGCGAAGAAGTCGAGCTGGAGAAGCTCGGTAGCATCTCGTTTTCAGTGTGCTGCGGCCGGGGTCACGCGCTGTACGGCGCTTCACGCGTCACCGTTGAGCAACTACAAAATCAGGTGTTTTGCGTACCTCCAAGTCGCCCCGTGGGTCGCCAACTAGATGGTTGGCCGGCTGAGTGGCGCCGCGAGATCGGCATGCGCGTCACGCTCCTGAGCTCGGCGATCCGCGTGGCGCTCTCGGGCGAGATGCTCAGCGTGCTGCCTGACGTTTCGAGTCACGCGCTCGTGTGTACAGGCGACCTCCGGCGGCTGCCGCTCCAGCTGCCAGCGTGCGATGTATACGCTTCCACGGCTCCCGCCATGGGAGGTTCGCGCGCGCTTCAGCTGCTGATCGATCTCGTGCGCACGCGTCTGGCGGAGGAGAGCCGTAGCTCGGTGTTGGTTGCGTCTGCTGCGGACACAGCGTGCTTCAATCAGCACTGAGGAAATTCCAAAGGTAAGGCCTCGGCGCGTGCCACCGTGCTGCGGGATGACTCCTGCGGTTTTGGTAAATACTATCTTAGTAGCGCCAGACGGGGCGACGGGTGACTCCGCGTGCTGCGGGTAGGTTTATGTATCCGCACTGTATCCGCGCAAACTTATAATTGCACAGCGCTACGGGCTCGCTAGTAATGGTCAAAATTCGGCGCATGGCAATGCTTGCCCGCGCTGCAAGCAGTCTTTCGTAAATGGGGGATGCTCAGGGTAATTCTGCACTCCGGGCAGCACGGTAAGATGGTGGCAGCGCGCGCTGGGTGCTCTCGTTGAAGTCACCAGCGTTTATTCAGTTTTTCGCGCAGCTTATACGCAGAAAGAATCAATCAAGCAGACACCGCGCGAGTGATAGCGATGTTGGATATTCAATCGGAGGTGGATGAATGGACCGAACAAGCGTGCGTGTCAGCTGGCTCTCGGTGGTATGCGTCGTGGCCACGGGTTGCATGGGAGAGATCAGCTCTAGCGAACAGGATGTCGATCACGTCGACTCTCCAGTCATTAACGGCACCACAGACAGCGGCGACCCGGCTGTGGTCATGTTGCGGGCCACGCAAGGTGGATACTGCACCGGAACGCTAGTCGCGCCGTCCGTGGTCATTACGGCAGCGCATTGCGTCGACGGAATTACGGCAAAAACCGTCGGTTTTGGCCTGAATGGGCAGTCGACGCCCGCTGCAGTTCGCGCGCAGATTGCGCATCCGCGCTGGAACGGCAATGCGCTCGAAGCGGGCAACGATGTGGCTGTGCTGCTGCTGCAATATCCCGTCGCGGACGTGACGCCCATCCCGATCAGCACCGATGTCAGTGAAGCACGCGCGGGCGATGCCGTGCGCATCGTGGGCTATGGCAACAATAGGACTGCGGGCACGGGTTTTGGTACCAAGCGTCAGGCCAGCCTGCGCGTGGTAGCTCCCAACTCAGACGATGGCGATATTTCGCAGGACAAGTTCGTCAAGGTATGGGACGCGAGCACGGGCACTCAGACCTGTAACGGCGACTCGGGCGGGCCTGTCTTTTTCAGCGCAGCAGATGGTCGCGAGCACGTCGTTGGCGTTACTTCCTTCGGTTACCAGGGCTGCGAGGGCGGTGCCTTCCATACGCGCGTAGCCGCCTACACGGACTTCCTGGACGACTATGTTTCCATCGACGTCACGCCTCCTCCGCCCCCGCCTCCTCCGCCCCCGGGGGACAGCGTTGCGCCCACGATAAGCTTGGTTTCGCCTGCCAACAACAGCACGATCACAGCAGGGCAGCGCTCGATCGTGTTCGACGCCAGCGACAACGTGGCCGTGAAGGACGTAACGTTGACTTGGTCCTACAATGGTAAGATCGTTAAATGCAGCGCCCCGGCGGCGGGCTGGACGTGCAACGTGAATGGCTCGCGCTATACGTTCTCCGCCAACATCGGTACGGGTGTGCGTAGGTTCTCCGCCAAAGCCGTGGATGCAGCAGGCAATGTCGGTCAAACCGCCGCGCTTTCGATCAGCCTGCGCTGAGCACCGGTCGCCAGCCCCCCTAAACTCACATACGAACGGTTCTTATCGAGCTACGGGCAATGTTCAGCTTTTGCTCTTAGGTTGTACGACCCGCAGGTCTCGCTATTGGACCGGCGTGTCCCTATTAGACTCACGCGTCTGCCTATTAGACTCGGGTGTCTACTGTTAGACTTACGTGTCTACCCTCCGATCTCTCGCTCCCTGAATGGGGGGCGGCTAGGGGCGACGCCACGTAGCTGTTGTCTGTAACCCGCGCGTCGATGCAAATTTGATCCGCGGTTCTGTCGTTAGACCAGCGTCTAGTCCACAAAGGCGCTCGGTCCTTCTACGCCCCCCATGGCATCAAAGGAGAAAGCATGTTCATCAAAGGCACTCGAGGTTTCGCGACATGCATAGGCATGGTCGCCATTGTTTGCGGCTCGGCGGGCTGCAGCGGTGATGCCTCGCTCAAATCCCCTGCTGCGAGCGGCGATGTCGCTGGCGTCGATGGCGTCGATGGTAAGGAGGGCTTTCACGTTCGCCCGTTGCCCGGTGCTTCGCAGCCAGCAAAAGGCTTGGACCAGGCTGTCGCGGCCAGCGAGACCGGTCGCTACCTCGTACATTTCAAAGAGCCGTCGGTGGCTCACCACTTCAGCGAAGCCCGTCGCCTCCGCAAGAGCGTTCAGGGCGGGCCGCTTGGCAGGCGTCTGAATATGGTTCATCCCGCCATGCTGGCTTACAAGAAGCAGCTGGTCGGAATTCAGCAAGCGCACCTGGCAGCAATCTCGACACTGATCGGCCGCAATACCGTAGAGCGCACCTATACGGTCGCGCTCAACGCTGTGGCCGTCCGCATGGATCACGCCGAAGCGCAGCGCGTGTCCAAGCTCGCCGGCGTTGCATTCGTCGAACCGGAAGAGATTCACCAGCTCGTCACCGATCGCGGTCCGCTCTTGATTGGCGCGCCGGGAATCTGGGATGGATCGGCCAGTGGCGTCGCCAGCAAGGGCGAAAAGATGGTGGTGGGCATCATCGACTCAGGGATCGCGTTCAACATCGACATCGATGGCCAGGTGAGCGCGCATCCGTCGTTCGATGCGACGGGCGACGACGGTTACACGGCGGTCAATCCCCTCGGCGATGGGGTTTACCTCGGCGCATGCGTGGATCATCCGGAATGGTGCAACGCGAAGTTCATCGGTGCCTACGGCTACGGAGCCGATCCCGGTGCGCCGAATGCAGACATCATCTACCAGTACAAAGATATCGGTGGCCATGGCTCGCACGTGGCATCCACGGCTGCCGGTAACGTGGTCAAGGATGCCCCGCTCGCCAACGGCGATGGCGACCCGAGCGGTGTTACTTTTCCGCAGATCTCGGGCGTAGCGCCGCACGCCAACCTTATTAGCTATAAGGTTTGTCGAAAGGGTGGTTGCAGCTCACTCAGCATCGCAGCTGCCGTCGAGCAAGCGATCGAAGATGGCATCGTCGATGTCGTCAACCATTCGATCAGCAGCAGTACGGGCAGCCCCTGGCGCGATGGGACGGGCCTTGCATTTTTGGCAGCACGGGAAGCCGGCATCTTCGTGGCGAGCGCGGCGGGTAACGAAGGCCCCGCGCCAGCGACCGGCGCATACACCGGCAGCGCACCTTGGGCGGCAGCTGTTGCCGCCACCACGCACGATCGCTCGATCGGCTTCAAGGGCCTGATTAATCTGAGCGGCGGCGATACGGCCGCGCCCGCGAATGTCGTGGGCAAAGGCTTCACGGGCGGTTTCACGGG
>JBKJIA010000032.1:0-7604 GCA_046598735.1 Polyangiales bacterium | reverse complement strand
AGGCTCAGCCAGCGCTGCGGTTTCGGCCGTCGCGCTTGGCTTCGTACAGGTGTGCGTCTGCGCGGGCCAATAGGGCGTCTGCGCTTTCACCAACCGTAAGGCTCGCGATGCCAATCGACACGGTGATCGATGGTAAGGTCTGGCCCTCCGGCGTTTGCGCGGAGGTCGCGGCGATCGCGCTGTGCAACCGTGCGGCGGCCACCCGTGCACCTATCAGCGGCGTACGCGGTAACAGTATGACCAATTCCTCACCACCCAAACGTGCACTCAAATCCGTAGGCCTGACGCATTGCTGGATGGTGCGCGCCACCGTGACGAGCACCTGGTCGCCCGCCGCATGACCGTAATGGTCGTTGAAGCGCTTGAAGTGATCGATGTCGAGCACGAGCAGCGAAAATGGCTCGCCACCGCGTTCGTGCCTTTGCACGAGGCGTGGCAGCTGTTCGTTGAGCCAGCGGCGATTGAACAAGTTAGTAAGGCCATCGACCTGCGCTGCGCGCTCAAAGACACGCTTTTGGCGCGTGGCTTCGGAGATATGAGTGTTGTTCGCCCGCAAGCGCTCCGTCAGTTGCAGCAACAGATTGACGGCTAAATCGTGGGAAACCTCGATCAGCCGCCAAAACGCGGTCTCCTCGATTTCGAGCAGACGCGTGGGCACCGCCGCGAAAACGTGGGCAGAAGCGGGGCCGGCATCGATCACGGACACTTCACCGACCGCTTGGCCGGCATCGATCGAGCCGATTCGCTCGTTCTCGTCTTGGCCTTCGAGCCGTACGTCCAAACGGCCTGAGAGCACCAAAAACAAGCTGTGATTAGGGGTTCCGGCTTTGAGCACGCACGTGCCGGGCTCTAGGCTGCGCACGGGGCAAGCAGAAAGTAGACTCCACACCGACTCCAAGGCCACGCCATGCAAGAGCTGCTGTTGTGCAAGTTCCTGGGCACGAAGGGGTGACGGCGCTGTTTCCGGCATGCCCGCAGGGTACCGCAGTGTGGGCGTAGGCTGAAGTGCCATGGTCTAGCTGGCGCTTGCAACGCGGGCTGCCGTTCCGGCGAGACCTCGGGTAAGATTACGACTGCGTGAGTCTTTCATTCGCCAAGTACGAAGGGTTGGGCAACGACTTTATCCTCGTGGATCGAGGCGCGGTCGCGGCCCTCGGCAACGGATTGAGTGCTGCCCAGGCCAAGGTTTTGTGTGATCGACACTTCGGCATCGGGGCCGACGGAGTGTTGACTACCGGAGTCGAAAACGGACGGCCTTTCATGCGCGTGATCAACGCCGATGGCTCGACGCCCGAGATGTGTGGCAATGGCCTGCGGTGCGTGGCGCTGTATCTGGTTCAGCGCGGGCTGGTGCGTGCATCGACCTTCGAAATCGATACCGACGCGGGCGTGCACGAAGTGAGCGTGGCGCATGCAGGCGACGGCGGACAAGTGCGCGTGGTGATGCGCGAAGCTTCGCTCGATGCCGCAGAAGTGCTCAACGACGTGCGCGGCGAGGCGCTTGATCGCGCCTTCGAGGTCGATGGCTTGCCGTTGTCGTTGAGCATGGTGTCGATGGGAAACCCCCATGCTGTTACCTTCGATGCGCTTGCAGACAAGGTCGACGCACTCGGTCCGCGCATCGAACGAGACTTACGGTTTCGTGCGGGGGCCAACGTTGGTTTTGCGACCTTACGTTCAGAAGACGTGATCGACTTGCGCGTCTGGGAACGCGGCTGCGGCTTCACGCTCGCGTGCGGTACCGGCGCTTGCGCGGCGGCCGTGGCGGCCGTCGAAACGGGACGTGCCCACCGAAAGCGGCCATTGACAGTGAATTTGCCGGGCGGCGCGTTGTCCATTCGCGTCGGTGAACGCACGGCCAAGGGCACCACGCCCGTGGAAATGACCGGCCCTGCGCGCCGTGTGTTCGAAGGTCAGATCGCATGGCCTGGAGAGATGCAACCATGACCGTCCCACGCTTGCGCGTGCTCGTTGTCGCGGCCAATCCCGCTGATGCGTCGTTCGCGCTGCTCGTGCTCGATGACAATGGCGACAGGGCAGAAGCTTGCGCCGATGTACCCGAAGCCCTCGCACGCCTGAGCCACGAGACGTTCGATCTCGCGCTGGTTTCGCTGTCGATGCCGCGTGGTGATGGCCTTGCGCTCGTGCACCACTTGCGTGCGCTGTATCCCGATCTCGACGTGGTCGTGATGTCTGCGCCCGATGAAGTCGAAGAAGCCGCGAGCGCCATGGCGCTGGGCGTGCTGAGCACGGTGGTGACGCCCCTGACCGGGGACGAGATTTTGGTGGCCGCCGACCGCGCGCGCGAGCGCCGCATGTTGATCGCAGAACGCGCCAATTTGCGGGCAAAAGTGGCGTATGGTGCCAAGCGCACGGAAACGTTCGCACGTTGCGCCGTGTTCGTGGCGGAGTCTGAGCCCGCTGCGATCGCGCAACGCGTGCTCGAAGCGTGCGCGGCCGAGATCGAGTGTGTAGTGAGCGCGCTTTACCTGAGCGAAGCGGGTGGCGCCGATCGCTACTATCGCGTGGCGGTCACTGGCAATCCCGCGCTGGTTGCCGAACAACTGAGCGCGCGCGAGATCCACGTAGCCAAGGGCCATACCGTGGGCGAGGTCGGCAACGATGTGCATCTCGTGCTTGCGTCGGGTGAGACGCGTTTGGGTGCCGTGATCCTGATGCGCAAATCGGGCGCGCCGCTTTCGGTGGAAGCGGCAGAGCTGCTCGAAGTGATAGCGCAGCTCGCGAGCGCCACCTTCAGCGCTACCCGTAAGGTCGATGCCACCGCACGCGGCGGCATCAAAGATCCCGAAACCGGCGCCTACACTTTCGCTTACTTCGGGGACGTGGCGGCACGCGAGATCGAACGCGCGATTCGCCATCATCGCAATTTTGCATTGTTGACCTTACGGTTGAGCGGCATGCATGAGCTGGGCGGTAACCTTGCCATGCACGAGCTCTCCGCATTGCGACGCGCTGTGACGGCCGGCGTGCTCGCGGCGGTACGCGACAGTGATGTGGTCGCTCGCGTCGACGACGACGAATATTATCTGCTCTTGCCCGAAACAGGCTTGCTCGGGGCCCTCGCCTGTCGACGCCGCATCTTGGAGCGGCTCAAGAGCTTACCTTCCGATCTTCAGGTCAGCTCGCCGGGGGTGTCCGCACGCATCGAGCTGTCGCGCGTGGCGCCGAGCTTGGGAATTAGCGTATTTCCCGCAGATGGGGCCGATTTGGGCGTACTGCTCAAGCTCAGTCGTAAGCGCAGCGAGCGCGCGCAACGCGGCGAATGGCAGCGCCTTGGCCTCGATGGTCGCGGCTTTTGGGACAGCGTCGAATCGCTGCTCACAGGCGACGACGAAGTGGCCGCGGACGTGCGCGCGGCAGGCTCGCGCGCGGCGATGCATAGCGAGCTTGTCACGCACATTGCGGTATCGATCATCCGTGATGCTGCGCGGGATAAGATCGCAGGTACCTTATACTTAGCGGGCGACGCGGAGCTTAGTGCGGCGGTTGCCCGCGTCGTCGGCGCATCGAGCGACCTGCACTTGCGCACTTGGTTACTCGGGCCGAATTCGTCCATGCGCGATCCTGCGGCGGCGATTCGTCTACCCTTGGCCGATGCGCGGCTCAAGCAAACGGCGCTCGTGTTGTGCGTGACCGAGCGCGGAGGTTACTGCCTCGTTGGACGGCGTGCCGAGGCCGGACAAGTGCTCGCCTATCAGTCGTCCGATTTGGAGCTCGTAGAGGGGCTTGTTCATGCCTTGCAGAGCACTTACCACCTGCAACCGGAGCTCAGGTGACAGACCGCATTCAAGGCCGCGTGCTCATCGTCGACGCCGACTACAACACGCTAGGCACGTTGTCGCGTGCGTTGAGAGCGCGCAGTCACCACGTCACCTTATGTGCCGATGGTCGCGCGGGTTTGCAGCGTGCCGTCGAGAGCGCACCCGATGTGGTGATCGTCGATCGCGAAGTACCTGTAGTCGACGTGAAGACGTTCTTGGAAGTACTGCGCGACAATCCGCGTACCTCTACCGCGCGTGCTTTCGTTCTGACCACGGCCGATCCCAGCTACCTCAGTGCGCTCGACCAACGCGTGGAAGCCCTGGTGAAGCCATTTCATGTGGCCGAAGTCGTGGCTCGTATCGAAGCGGTATTGCGCGCCCGCACGGCGCCCAAGCGCGAACCGGAATTGCGCGGCGATCTCGAACAAGTGGCACCGTTTGACCTGCTGCAAGTATTCGCGGCCAATCGTCGCACCGGAACCTTACGGATTGAAGCGGCAGGTGCGAGTGGGGAGATCTGCGTGCGCGATGGACGCATCGTCGACTGCGCCTATCGCGGCGCTCGCGGCGAAAAAGCCTTGTATCGACTGCTCGCTTCTACGCGCGGGCAGTTCGTGTTCATGCCCGACCTGACTCCTGCCTCCGAAACGATTCAGGCCTCCACAGACATGTTGTTGATGGAGGCCGTGCGTCATGCCGACGAGCTCAAGGAGCTATCGACCACCATGCCTTCCATGGGCGCGCAGGTGGCGCTGGCTCGTAGACCCAAGTCTTCGTCTGGAATCGCCGCTCGCATCCTGACCGCGCTGGGCGATGACACGCGCGGCATCGACGAAGTACTCGACGTCTTCCCGGACAGCGATCTAGATGTCATGCGCGGTCTCAAGGAGCTCATCGACAACAATGCGCTCGTCGTGCTCGATGCGGGCACCCAGCGCACGCAACTGTGCGATGAGGACGAGTCCGTGGTCTTGCGTGCGGCCGCGCTCAAGCTGCGTCCCATGGGCTTTGAGGGCTCCGCGCGTTTGGCCGTGCTGGCCGCCTCCCACCTGTCGCTGTCGCGTTTTGCGCGCGCCTTGTCCGCTATTGAAGGCTTTGTGAGCGAGGCGTCGACGCCTCCGGTGGCGGGTACAGGCAGCCTCGGCACGCTGGGAATGTTGCGCGTGGGTGGTGTCGAGGTCGAGCTGTTCGCAGCGCCGATCGATCGCGGCTTGCGACCGCTATGGGGTGCATTTCTTTCGCACGCACGCGCCGCGATTTGGCTCAGCGATACGCCGCCCGACGATCACGCGCGCGAGCAGCTCAAGAACCTGCGCATCGAAGTCGTGCCCGTGGGATCGGGTTGGGAGCATCCGCAAGGTGCCGCGGAAACCTTACGGGCCGCACTAAGCAGCGCCACGCGACCTTCTACCCAGAGCAGCTACTAAGGTCGTGTCTACCCGCACCATAGCGATTGGTCCGCATTCTCTCGTCAGTCACGAGCGTGGTCACGGAGTCCCCGTGCTGCTCTTGCACAGTGGAGGATTTTCGTCGCGACAGTGGCGCAAGTTAGGTGACGCGCTCGCTGCGACCCACCGCGTGATGGCGCCTGATCTCCTAGGCTACGGCGCGTCGAGCCGTTGGCCCGAAGGGATGCCTTTCCATTTTCGAGAGGATGTGGAAGCGCTGGTGGCGTTGCTCGAGGGCCTGCCAGCAGCCCACGTGGTAGGACATTCTTACGGGGGGTTGCTCGCGCTGCAGCTTGCGCTGGCTCAGCCCGCGGCGGTGCGTTCGCTTGCGCTTTTCGAGCCGGTTGCGTTTGGCACGCTCGATACGCCGGCCGATGCCGCAGCTCGCGCCGCCCTTGGCCCAGTCAATCATCCGTATGATGGCGAGCGGTGGCTGCGCGATTTTGTCGAATGGTGGAATGGTAAGGGTGCGTGGGATGCACTAGCCGACGAAGCGCGGGCCGCTTTCCTCGATGTGGGCTGGAAGCTTGCGCAGGAAGTACTGTCCTTGATCGAAGACCGCACCAGCGCCGCGACCTACGGCAGGATCACGGTTCCTACGCTCTTGCTTGGTGGCGCGCGCAGCCCGGCTGCGGAGCAGCGGGTTCTTGAGCGCCTTCTCAGCGTATTACCTTCGGCGCAGCTAAGCTTCTTTGCGGACGCCGGGCACATGGGCCCGATCACGCATGCAGCGCAGGTAAACGCGGCGATTATCGAGCACCTTACCGCCCGTGCACCGGGCTAAGGGGCGCCATGACGGCCGCGCTGCCTTGCTTAAAAGACCGATATGACCGCTGACACCCATCGCCTAGCGCGTGCCAGCGGTGTGCTTTTGCACGTGACAAGCCTGCCCGGACCTTACGGTAGTGGTGACCTCGGGCCTGCGGCGCGGCATTTTGTAGACTTCTTGGCCGCTGCTGGGCAGCGCTATTGGCAAACCTTACCCATTCATCCTGTGGGACTTGGCAACTCGCCCTATTGCGGTCCTTCCGTGTTTGCCGGCAACCCGCTGTTGATAAGTCTGGATGATCTAGTCGAGCAAGGTTTGCTGCTTCGTTCAGAGCTCGAAACCTTACCTTCTGGCGAACAAGCGGATTTCGAGGCCTCAAGCAGGCTTCGGCGTGCGGCGCTTCGCTCGGCCTGCACGCGTGTTCGCGCCCAGGGCGGTAACCTTATGCAGGAGCTCCATGCCCTGCGCGTGCGTTGTCGCTTCTGGCTGTCGGACTATGCGCTATTTTGTGCGGCGCGCGCACACCACGCTGGGCGAGCGTGGACGGATTGGCAGCCCGCGCTCGTTCGTCATGATCCCGTGGCCGTGAAACAGGCGAGTCGCGCATGGGAAGATGAGATCGAGCTATATGAGATCGAGCAACTCTTGTTCGATAAGCAATGGCGAGAACTTCGCGCCTACGCTGCGGCGCGCGGCGTCGCGTTGATCGGGGATGCACCCCTTTTCGTGGCCCACGACAGCGCGGACGTGTGGGGAAACCAAGTAAGCTTTCGACTGGACGAACATGGGCAACCTACCCATGTGGCGGGCGTGCCGCCTGATTACTTTAGTCGCACGGGCCAGCGCTGGGGCATGCCGCTGTATCGCTGGAAGGTCATGGCGCGCGATGGTTATCGTTTTTGGGTCCAGCGCCTAGCTACCTCGCTCGAGCGCTTCGATCTTGTCCGGCTCGATCACTTCATTGGCTTTGTACGCTATTGGGAGATCCCTGCCGGAGAGGACACCGCGGTCAATGGTCGCTGGATGAAAGGTCCGGGCGCGCAACTATTCGATGTTCTGAAGCGTAAGCTCAAACCCACCGGCCAGAACTCGGAAAGCTCGACCCGGAGCCTGCCGCTTGTCGCGGAAGATCTCGGCTGCGTCAGTCATGAGGTTCACACGCTCCGAGACGAGTTGGGTCTGCCGGGCATGCGCGTGCTCCAGTTTGGTTTTGCTGGTGGAACGGAGCATTTGCCTCATCAGTATCCACCCCACTGCGTTGCTTATACGGGAACCCACGACACGAATACGATCGTGGGCTTTCTCGAGGAACAGGTAGGCCAAGGCAGCACGCGCAGCACCGAGCAGATAGAGCACGAGCGCCACGCCGCCTTAACCTACGTCGCGGGACCTTATGAGGAGCAGACGATCCACCACGCTCACCGCGCCATGATCAGGGTGCTTTTCGCATCTGCGGCCCGTACCGTGATCATACCCATGCAGGATTGGCTAGGCCTGGGGCAGCACGCGCGCATGAATACGCCCGGGCAAGCGGAAGGTAATTGGGGGTATCGGTTACAGGCGCACGAGCTGAGCGATGCGCTCGCGCGGGAGCTACGCTCGTAC
>JBKJIA010000531.1:0-10855 GCA_046598735.1 Polyangiales bacterium | reverse complement strand
CTTGGCAGGCGCGCCCATTTCGTGATTGCCGACAGTGGAGAACATGGGGATCTCCAGCCGCGCGAGCTCGCGTTGAAAACGCAGTAGCTCCTCGCGCGGCTGGAGATCCCCATGTTCTCCACTGTTGGCAATCACGAAATGGGCGCACCTGCCAACGAATGGCATCGGCTATTCGGCCCATTCAACGTGCATTTTGGCTTCAAAGGAGCCCTGTTTTCGTTACTGGACTCCGGCAATGCCACGCTAGACCCCACCGTGTATGAATGGCTCGACGACTGGCTCAGGCAGGCACGCAGCGAAGTGCACATCGTGCTGACGCACGTGCCTCCGCTCGACCCGGTGGGCGTGCGCGGCGGAGGCTTTCGCAGTCGCAAAGAAGCCGCCAAGCTCATCGCACGCTTGGGAGAGGGTAAGGTGGACGGTCTGTTCCTTGGACACATCCACAGCTATTACGCGTTCTCTGCTGGCGGCACGCCGACCTACCTCTCAGGCGGTGGCGGCGCGATTCCGGAAAGGCTCGATGGCATCGAGCGCCATTACCTGAAGGTGCGCGTCACGCCTGGCAAACGCATCGAAGATGTCGCTCTGGTACGCATCGATTGAGTTCTCAAAGCCCACGGAGTGTGCTCCATGTCTTACGATCAACAAGAAGATGCGCCGCTGCAAGCAGACATCCATCTGCTCGAAGGAACTCTGCACGCTGCGGTGCGGGAGCTGAGCAGCGAGAAGATGCTTTCGCTCGTGATCGAGCTGAGAGATGCAGCGGTAGCATTACGCGCGGGCACCCTACCCGGGGGTCGCGAAGCATTCGCACAGCGCATCGGCACGCTCGACCTCGATGAGCTCGAAGATGTCGCGCGCGCTTTCACACAGTGGTTTCATCTCGTGAATGCCGCGGAAGAGCAGCACCGCGTGCGCATGTTGCGCAAGCATGGCCCAGACGATCCGCCGCTGGACTCAGTAGCCAACGCGCTCAGCCTGATGGCAGCCGAGGGCTTGAGCGCGAGCGATGTGCGTGCACAACTCAAGCGTCTATTTGTGATGCCGGTACTCACCGCGCATCCCACGGAGGCGCGACGTCGCACCCTGCGCGATCACGTCGCCGAAGTGCAGCGTCTGATCGATGCCATCGAGCATCCGCCGGGCGAAGCTGTGCGCTTGGAGATGTTGTCACAGCTAACGGACGAAGCTGTCGCGCTGTTCGGCACCGAAGAATCACGGGCCACCAAGCCATCGCCGCGCGATGAGATCGAAGCCGGGCTCGACGTGTTCAAGCGCACGCTGCTTGACGCTACACCCGAGCTGTACCGTAAGGTCGAAGATGCTCTCGCACGACAATTTCCCGATGAGGATTGGCTAGGCCTAGGCCCCACTGACGCGAGCACCTGGAGCATTCCCTCATTCTTGCGGTGGGGCACGTGGATAGGCGGCGATCGTGATGGCAACCCATTCGTGACCGCACACGTGACGCGCACGGTACTCGAGCGTCAACGCAGTCTGATCCTCGATCGCTATCTCGAAGACGTGGAGGCGTTGGGACGCGCGCTCTCTGTTTCATCGCGTCGCTCTCCGCACAGCGAGCGCTTGGGCGAGCTTTTCGAATCGATTCAACAAGACCGCGAGCGCTTCCCTGAAGTAGCCGCCCGTGTGCAGCGCTTTACCGTATATGAGCCTTGGCGCGAAAAGCTCTGGTACATCGCCGCGCGCTTGCGAGCGACCGTGGACCGTAAGGGCGAGGCGTACGTGGATGTGGCAGGTTACCAGCGCGACTTGGCACTGCTCGAGCGCTCGCTCGTGGTCGCCGGTTACGCGCGCCTGGCGCAAGGTCCGCTGCGCGCGGCGCGCAGACGGGCGGACGTGTTCGGCTTTCACTTGGCCAGTCTCGATCTGCGTCAGCACTCCGCCATCCATGAGCAGGCCGTGGGCGAGCTGATTAGCGTGGCCGGCCTTCATGCTCAGGGCGCTTACGAACAGCTAGACGAGACCGCACGCTGTCGTCTGCTGCATGAGCTCTTGGCCAATCCTGAATCGCTCGTCCCGGCATCGCGCACCTTACTGTCTTCCGGCACCCAAGACATTCTCGCCACCCTCGACATGGTAGGACGTGCGCGCCGCGAGCAAGGTCCCCGAGCCTGCGAACGCTACGTTGTAAGCTTTACCAATTCGCTGAGCGATCTGCTCGAAGTGCTGTTCCTGCAACGCGCCGCCAATCTAAGTCCGGGTGAGCTTCGGCCGGTGCCACTGCTCGAGCAGCTCGAGGATCTGGAGAACGCAGAGCGTTTGGCCGAGCAGATGTTGGCATCCCCGCCGATTCGCGCCGCCATGGGATGCGAGCTCGAGGTCATGATCGGTTACTCAGATTCGTGCAAGCAAGCAGGCTACGTCGCAAGTCAGGTCGCGCTGCGACGGGCCCAGCACGCGTTAGCCGATATCGCCGAAAATCACGGCGTTTTGCTGACAATCTTTCATGGGCGCGGCGGCGCCATCGGCCGGGGCGGCGGGCCTTCACATCGCGCGATTCGTGCCCAACCGGAGCGCGCCCTACGCGGTCGACTACGCGTGACCGAACAAGGTGAGACGATCAACACGCGCTATGGCCGACGCGACATCGCCGAGCGCGATCTCGAACAAGTGATAAGCGCGGTCTTACTGTCTGGCTTGGCCGAACGGACCCCGATCGCGAAGAGCGAGCTTAAAGCACGCGACGAGATCTTCGAGCGTGCGGCCGCAAGCGCACTCGCTACTTACAAAACCGTGCTCGCCTACCCCGATAGGCTCGCCCGTTATGCCCAAGCGGCGACGCCCATTGGCGAAGTCACCGCCTTACCTATCGGCTCGCGGCCAGCCTCGCGCAAGGCAGGCTTGTCACTCGCAGATTTGCGCGCGATTCCCTGGGTATTCTCGTGGAATCAGAGCCGGCACGGGCTACCCGGGTGGTTCGGTCTCGGCTCGGCCCTCGATACGATCACGAGCGAGCTTGGCATCGAACGCGTGCGTGAGCTGTACAAGCAATCGCCGTTTTTTCGGGCGCTCATCAACAACGCCCAGCTTGCGCTCAGCCGCGCCGACATCGAGGTCGCAGCTTTTTACGCGCGCCTTGCGGATGAAGACGCGCAGCAGATCTTCCCGCTGATTCGCGCCGAATGGGACCGCACGGTGAACGGTGTGTTGAGCGTGATCGACAAGCAGCAGATCCTCGGCAATCGACCGCATTTGCTCGCCACCGTCATGCGCCGCAATCCCTATGTTGATGTGCTTAGCCATACTCAGATCGAGCTCAAACGTCGCCTTGCACGGGTTGAGAACGAAAGCGAGCGCGAGCACATCTTGTCAATCTTCTTTACGACCATCAACGGCATCGCCGCGGGGCTGCAGACAGCTGGCTAGGGGCTGACCTCAGTAGGTGAACAAACAGCCGGTTATCCGGATCCCCACGTCGTAAAAAACGTAAAGTAAGTAAGTCTTACCCTGCTCTAACTGGGGTGCGGGGCCGCGTTCAGGGAACGCTTGGAACGAGCCTTTTGGCGTCTCGCCATAGCGCAAGCCCGTCTCAATTGGGGCAGCATTGGCGAGCGCGTCAAGACGCCAGATCGTACCTTCCGGCAGATCCATGTTGGGTGGTACGCCTGGATTGGCCGCGTCGGCTTCGAGCACGTAGACGTAGCGCGGCGTGTATGCGGCGCCCCAGCTCACGCGCCCGTCGACAGCCACGCCCTCGCCCTTTTCGCAGGCTTTCGGCTCGAAGATCTTGTTCTGGTAGATGGGCCCACCAAACGGTCTTACTTTCTGTGCGTCCGCTTCGCTCAGCCCGCGACGCGAAAGCTCGTTCACGAAGTAAGCACGCATGCGCGCATTATCGGTGGACGGCAAGCCGGTCTTTTCCCGGTCAAAGCCGTGATTTTCGGCCGGAGGATAAGCACCGAGCACGGAAGAATCCGCAAGCCCAGTGAATAGCGCGAGCGCATTATCGGACGCAGTATCGGTCCAGATCGGGCCCAGACTAATGTCCCAGCGCGCGGCGTTGCCACCCACCTTGGAATCATGGCAGCACACACAACCTGAGGCGCGCACCTGTTCGGTGACCCACGCGAGCTCGGACATGAACGCAGGGTCATTCAGGCGCGGGTCGTCCGCACGAGGTACGGCAAACGGCCCGCTCGGATAGTAAGGTCGTTGCGTTCGAACCACGTCGCAAGAAGCATAATCCGCAAAATATTTGCCGGGCTCGGTGCAGCCCGCGATCGACACCTGGGTACAGACCTTACCATCTGGCCCCTCACCGCGTTCGCCTGCAAGCGGCGCGCGACAGTCAAGGAACGCCGGGATAAAGACCTTAGGCAGGGCGTCTTTGGCGTCTGTGACCGGTGTGATGTCGGAGCGCAAACGTAAGGTGTCCTCAGGCTCCGTCGTAGCGCCTGCGTCTTCGTCCTCGCTCGAAGCTGGCCCGAGCGCCAAGCCACGTGGCTCAGCATCCGAGGCGCAGCCGGCGCTCAATCCCGTCAAAAATAATAGTGAAAGCAGCGCTTTGGTATTCATGGCGTCTCCTAAGTTATAGTTTGTACCATGTTAATTCATAGTTTGCACAACATTCGCGATGGTGGATGACTGCTTACGCATTTTTGGTCATTCGAGGTCACTGCTAGCGGTGCATGAACCGAGCCGCCGCGGCTGATGGACACCTGACTTCACGGCGGAACCGGCTACGCGTAGGCACCACACTGAAGCTCGAGGGGGCTGAGCCATGCAGTACAAAGAAGAACGAGAGTTCGTGGTGCGCCTGCGCTTGTCTGCGGAATTTGCGGCGGACTACGAGGGCGACGACGACGGCTATGCCTGGTACCAGACCTTCGACGAGCGCGTGCGCCCGGAGCTCGTACGTGAGCTCATGCGGATCTTGACCGACAAGGGCGGCTTCAAAGTCACGCCGGTCAACCGAGGTCTAGATGCACACGAAGAGCTCGAAGTCTTGGTCGAGCGTCCCTGAGCGGGTCGCTCAATATCCCAGCTTCACCAAGACCCACAACAAGACACTCAGGGCCGCGCCGATTCCATAAATGGCGAGGGCGCCATCGACGAAGTACGGAAATATCATCAGGGCAATGCCGAGCGCGAGTGGAGGAGCACGCTTTTGCTTTCTTCCGTAGGAGAAAGCGACATAACCCACGCCACTCACGATGAGAGACGCAAACAAAGCAGCAGCGTCCATACTCGAGCCTATCAGCGCAAAGCCGCAAGTAACGTATCGACGGTCGGCACGCCGAGGGTGCGATCGAGCATCGCCCACACCGGATCGAGCTCGCGGCTGAACACGAGCTTACGCTGCTCTGCATCGCGCGCGGTCAGAGTCGGGTCCGCGGCGAGCACGGCATCCTTACTCGTCAGTAAGCTTGACCAATGGGCAAAGTACCGATCCACGTAGCTACGCGCGGCCTCGAGCTGCTCGGGCGCATGCGTGTAGAGCGCCATCCAGGGCGACATGAACGCACGCTGACGCAGGGGTGCCGTACCTGCCGCAAAACGCGCGTCGTGCTCGAGGTCCGCGCGAATCTGGCTGAGCGGCGCAAAACAGTGATCGACGTAGGGCAACGAAATACCCAAATCGCGCTTGGGCAGTAGGTCCACGTGAAAGCTGGCCTGGGCTCCAAAGCGCACCACATCGAGCACAAAATGAGGCACCGGGCTTTCGGGCCGGGTGAAAACGGTGACCATGTAGGACTCAAGCGCGGGCAGCTCAAGCTTGAAATGGGCGCTCACCACCTTCTCGATCACGCCCCGGCCGCGGTACACGCGAAGCTCGCCGACGCGGCTTTGCCCGCGGTTCAAGTCCTGCCAAATCGGGCTATCTGGCGCGATATCGACGCAGCGAATCTCCTCGATCAGACGCGACACGGCCCGCGTGCAGATGGCTTCAGGGTCGAGCTCTCGTTGGGGGGTGATGGCCACGCGTCGCCTCGGAGAGGTGGGATAGCACGCTCTTGCGCCGAGATCGCGCAATCCGCAGCGTGTCCAGGCTAAGATCGGTGCAATACACGTGGACCTTCAGACGCTGCCGGACATGCTTGACGAGCTTTTGCACGAGGCCGGCGACGACGGCATCGAGGTTTGCCTGTCCCAAGCGGCAACCGTCCCACCGCCCGAGCGCGATGCCGTGGCGCAAGAATACGAGCAGCGTTACGCGCGTGCGGTCGCAGCCATGGGCCAAGAACGCGGACCGCCCACCTTCGTGGGCTCGCCCAAGGATCTCGATTATCCGGTCTGGCATCGCGGCTCGCGCCTGAGCTACTGGCAGAGCGCCACGGGCTTTGTCTACGTCGCGCTGTGCCAGGAAGTGAGCTCCATAAAGCTCGTGGCCGGGGCGCGGCCACATCCCTTCGAGCGCGATACGATTACGCTGTTGCCACCGGCGACCTGAGCCGCCAGCGCCGCACAGAGCACCCTTACTGCACCATCACTGCACCGTCACCACCGGGCAGCCTTCGTCAACCTTACCATCGCAATCGTTGTCGATGCGGTCGCAGATTTCGGCCGACGGGTTGATGCAGTCGATGCAGTTGTTGTCGATGAGATTGTCGCAGTTGTTATCGATGCCGTCGCAGATTTCCGGGTACACCGGGCACTGCTGATCACAGCCTTCGTCGATGTCGCCGTCACAATCGTTATCCTTGCCGTCGCACACCTCGGGCAAAGGATTCGTGCAACCGGTGGGGCAGCCCTCGTCGATGGTATTGTCGCAGTCGTTGTCCATCATGTCGCAGATCTCGGCTTCGACCGGACAGTCAGGGGGCGGACAGCCTTCGTCGATGTCGAGATCACAGTCGTCGCTGACGCCGTTGCAAATCTCCGGCTTCGGAATGCATGAAGGTGTGCATCCGTCGTCGACGATCGTGTCGCAGTCATTGTCGATGCCGTCATCGCAGATCTCTGCCACGGGCTTACAGCCGCAGCCGTCGTTCACGAGGGTGTCGCAGTCATCGTCAAGGTTGTTGTCGCACTTTTCAGTGACGGGCACGCAGCCGTTGCAACCCTCGTCGATCGATCCGTCGCAGTCGTTGTCCTTACCGTCGCCGCAGATCTCCGGCTTGGGCTCACAACCGTTGCAACCTTCGTCAGTCTGCGAATCGCAGTCGTTGTTGACGCCGTCGCACAGCTCCGGGGACGGGATGCATGCGCAGCCGTCATCGACGCCATTGATGCCGTCGTCGTCGATGTCGTTGCCGCAGATCTCGATGACCGTGGTGCCGCATTCATCGGCCTCATCGACCAGACCGTCACAATCGTTGTCTGCAAAGTCGCAAGCTTCGGCGCTCGGCTCGCAAACGCAGCCGACATCGACCTTTACGTTTGCAGAGGCATCGGTGACGACCGAGTTCTTGAGCGCGGTGCAGGCGCTGCCGTTGAGTGTTACCGTGTAACTCGATCCACTGCCGGAAAGCGTGTACCCATTCGTGCCGTTGTTCGGGATCACCGTGCCTGTGGGATTTGCGGCGGTCCTGAAGCGAACCGTCAGGATGCTCGCATCGATCGTACCGTTGGCCGGCACCGCACCGAGCGGAAGCACGCAGCTAACGGTGCGCTTGATGATCGTGTTGAGCGCGTTGACGATGCTGGCCGAATCCGAGATCTGGTACCAGGTGCCCGTGAGTTGGTTGACGCGATAGCAGCCGCTCGGGTTCGAGAACTGAGTGCACCAGCAATCCGTGGTCGGCCCGCCCCAACCTCCGCAATCACGCGTCTGCGTGGGTGCATTGATCGCGGGGTCACCACCCGCTGCGATCGCCGCCATGTATTCCGCATTCACGCCCGTGAAGCCGAGCACGTACACGGGCACGCCGAGGTCCCCGAGCAGCTCGGCTTCGGCAATCGTCTCCCTAATACGGTCGTTACCGCTGGCGCAATCATTGGGCGAACCATCGGTGACCAGCACGACTGCCTTGGGGCGCGAAGGTTCGCTGTCCGTCGCCAGATTGTACAAGCCCAACGCGCGCGTACGGCGCAATGCACGATCCGTGGGCGTGCGGCCATCCACCTGCAGCAACGTCGCATACGAGTTCCTGAACTGGGTCGCGGTGTGTGAAGCCATCGGATTCAGCAACAGCTCGGGCAGGTCCGACTCATCACAACTCTCATCGTCGGAGTTCGGGAATGCGCCCACTGCGTTGTTGAAGCTCGTAACGACCGTGCCGGGCGAAGCATTGGTACCGGCGAGCGTATTCAGCGCCGTCTTGAGACGTTCGACGCGCGTGCTGCCGGTGCCATCCTTCGCCTCCATCGAACCTGAACGATCGAGCAAGAAGTACAGATTCGGCTTGATCGGGTTGGCTTGCGTCGTGCCCTTGGCACAAGTATCCGCAGGCGGAAGCGTAAGGTTCGTGTCGCACTGATCGCCGATGCCGTCGCCGTCCGCATCTTGCTGGCCGGGGTTCACGACCAAGTCGCAGTTGTCGCAAGCATCGCCCAGGGGATCGCCATCGCTGTTCGTCTGATCGGCGTTGGGCACTGTCATGCAGTTGTCCGAAGCGTTCGGCTTACCGTCGCCATCCGTATCGGTCGTCGGCGTGATCAAGCCCTCGCAGGCGTTGCCAATGCCGTCGCGGTCCGTATCCTGCTGATTGAAGTTCGGGACGGTGCGACAGTTGTCGCAGCCGTCAGGCTTACCATCCAGATCCTGGTCGAGGCCATCATCGAACCCAGGACAACGATCGATGTCATCGGGCTTGGTATCGCCGTCCGCGTCTTCGCAGGCGTTTCCGATCTTGTCGCCATCGGTATCGGTCTGCGGAGCATTATTCGCCACGCTCGGGCAGTTGTCGCAACCATCCGGCACCTTGTCGCCGTCGCCATCCGCTGTGTCATCGCCATTGTGACCCGGTCGCGGCGCGCAGATATCGATCCCGTTCGGCACCCCATCTCCATCTGAATCGCCGCACACCTTTGGGTCCTGATCGGCGTTGGCGAAATCCTTACAGGTGTCGCAGAGGTCCGGCACCTTGTCGCCGTCCTTATCGTCGCTGTTCTTGCCGAGCCGGCAGACGTCGATGCCGTTGGGCACTCCGTCGCCATCGTCATCGTCGCAGGCGCCGTCGCCCTGAACGTTCGGAATGTTGTCGCAGTCGTCACAGGCGTCGGCGCGGCCATCTTTGTCGGTGTCAGTTCCGTCGTTGCCGAGATTGCACGTATCGAGACCGTTCGGGATGCCATCACCATCGGCGTCTTCGCATACGTCGCCAATGCCATCCTTGTTGGCGTCGGTCTGCGTGTTGTTGACGAAGAGATCGCAGTTGTCGCACGCGTCGCCGAAGCGGTCGTTGTCGGTGTTGGTCTGATCGACGTTCTTGAGCTCCGGACAGTTGTCGGTCGTGTTGTTCACGCCATCACCGTCCGGATCGGTACAGGCCACGCCGAGGTTCGAGCCCATGGCGCCAGCCTGATCGGAGTTGGCCACGGAGATGCAGTTGTCGCAAAGGTCGCCGACCTTGTCGCCATCCTGATCGGCCTGGTCCGTCTGCTTCACCTCATCGCAGTTGTCGACGTCGTTGGTGAAACCGTCCCCGTCCGTATCACCCGGCACGGCGGCCTCGCACTCGTCGCCGACCCCATCCTTGTCTAAATCGGTCTGACTGTTGTTGGCCGTCGTCTTACAGTTGTCGCAAGCGTCGCCGACCTTGTCCTTGTCGCCATCCGTCTGCGCGGGGTTGCTCACGCTTCGACAGTTGTCGTCGGCGTTCTTGACGCCGTCCGTGTCTACGTCGCCGTTCGGATCGAGCACACCTGCGCACGCATCGGCATCCTGCGTCGAGTTCGCGACGAACGGACAGTTGTCGCAAGCATCGCCAAGCTTGTCCCTGTCCGTATCGGTCTGATCCGCATTGGCTACTGCGGTGCAGTTGTCTTCCGAGTTGATCTTACCATCCAGATCATCGTCGCCCTTGGCAGAGGTCGGCTTCTCGCACGCGTCGCCAATGCCATCCATGTCCGAGTCGGCCTGATCCGTGTTGGCCACACCCTTACAGTTGTCGACGTCGTTCTTGACGTTGTCCCGATCCAAATCGTCGACGGGCGCCGCAGCATCGACCGGCTCTTCCTCGCCAGCATCCATCATCGAACCGGTGTTCTCACCGTCATTCGCGTTGTTGTTGGCCTCACCGTTGTTGCCATTCGCGGAGGCGTCCACCTCGCCCGTGATGTTATCGGAGCCAGTCGAGGCCCCACCTTCTGCGCCGCCGCAAGCTATTGCGAGAGAGCAACCAAGAAGCAGAACCGCCCAAGAACAAGCACGCTGGTTCGACATAGCCACCCTACGCTGAGGTACAATAATTCGCCGGACTATATGAATTCACCGCCCCGTCACACAAGAGCGGAGTGAGAGTAGTTAGGTCCGGCGCGTTCGAACGCCAGACTTTCTCCCGCACGATCGACGCTGCGATCGTCTGGGAGAACCAAATTCCACGATTCCCATAACGCGGCACAGGATCGCCTGCGCGATCGAGCTCGGTAAGGTGGCCGAGATTGGTGAGAATCGTCAAACCGAAGCGAGAGCCAACGCAATGGGGCAAGGGGTAGTCTTGCGCGGTGGCTCGTAGCTCTACGGTTCGAGTGCGATCTGAATCTCGTTGCGACGCAGGAACGGTAGCGTCCACGGCGGATTGTACTGGGCGAGCACCGCGGGCCCGCGCGGCTTCAACTGCGTCCGCTTGAGCTCGTCTCGCAAGGTGCGCTCCTTATCCATCATCTTCTCGTGGCCCACCCAACCCGAGAACGACAGCACGGCCGTACGTTGCGCCGGCACTTCCACCAGCTCGACGCGGGCATCGTACGGCTTGGGTAAGGTCTGAATCGAATAGGCAGACGGCATCGC
>JBKJIA010000528.1:0-14905 GCA_046598735.1 Polyangiales bacterium | reverse complement strand
TATGCCGCTCGTGCGGCTGGGGTCTCAACCCAGCGTATTCCGTGAAAGTTCGGGCTGTACGCTGCGGCTGCGACCGCCTATTCTCCGGCGTCGCAGGGAGTCTGGAATAGGCGCCGGGTGCCGGCTCCTGACAGAGCTGAGCGCGCAGCACGGCACGTGCCGCTGTCTGAGGGGGTCGGAAGAGCGATGCGAGCGATGAAAGTGACGCCAACGGGCACGTGTTCAAGAATGGGCAGGCAGCTGCTCTGGCTTTCGATTTCAGCGCTGATGTTTCTGGGGGGCTGCAAAGTCACCGCAGAAGACATCGAGTACTGGAAGGGGACGGTCAAAGGGCCGGGCAAGATCGTGGCGGTGATGCTGGCCGACAAGTACCCGATGGAGCTGCGCACGCAGGCCGCCATCGCGCTCGTCGACATGGAGCGCACCGATCGCGACGGCACGACCGAGTTGCAGCAAGCGCTGCAACGGCTCGACGTCGCCCCGCGCGAGGAATTGATTCGCGGCATGGTGCCCGGCTTGGAAGAGCTGATGAAGCAGGCCGACGCCAAGAGCGAAGGCCCCGCGCCACGGCAAATTCGCGCCAAAGACGCCGCGTTCTTGTTGATCACGCACGCACCGGCCGCTGAAAAAGGTCGGCTGACGGGCGACGTCGTCAGCTGGTACGTGGAAGACTTCAACGGCCGCAGCTTGGCCGGTAACTACAGCGCCGAGCAGGTGATTCGTTCGCTCGGCTCACCGGCGGCCAAGGCGCTGGTCAAGGGTTTGAAAGCGCGTCTGCCGCAGCAAGCGCTGATCAAGATGGCGCAGCTGATAGGCCAGATCGCCGACGCCGAAGCGCGCAAAGAAGCAGGCGAGCGTTTGGTCGCGATCGAACAAGAGATGGAAGGCCCCGATTTCCTCGCTTGGATTGCCGGTACCGTCAAAGAGCAGGTCGAGAAATCTGGCAAGGTTGCGGATGCTGTCACGGTGCAGCGGGCCGCGGCGCTCAATCGCGACAACTTCATCAATGATGGCGCCTTGCCTGCGATGAAGTGGTTGGCCGATGAGCCGGCCGTCAAACAGCGCTTGTTGGCGCTGGCCTCGATGCCGCTGCCGGGTGAAGCCGGTACCCAACGCCGCACGCGCGCGCTGCAGGCCCTCGAAGGCAAGCTGGGGCGGGGCGACCTACAAAAAGTGTTGGCGCTCGCGCTCGACACCAACAATCCCACGCCGGTGCGCGATTACGCGTTCGACCGCGTGGGCGACATCAAGAGTCCGGAAGCTTTGCCAGCGCTGTGGCCGCTCGTCTCGAGTAGCTCGGACGCACGTTTGCGTTGGCGTGCAGGCGAGCTCGTCCTGGCCATCGGGGGCCCGGCGATCTTGGCCGAGTTCTTCAACAAGCTGCCCGGCGATACCGAGTACGCAGCCGAAGAGCTCGAAGGTTACGCCACGCGCGTAGGCCAGATGGTGCCGCTCCCGAGTGACGCCATGCGCAATCACTTGAGCTCGTCCAGTTGGTGGCAGCGCGTGATCGCGATACGTTTCTTCGAACGCAAAGGCAGCTCGGACGACGTCAAGCGCATCGCAGCACTCAAGGGTGATCAAGGTAAGATCAAGGGTCCGCACTGGGGCAAGGTCAAGACCGTGGGCCAAGTCGCAGACGAAGCGATGCTGAGCGCCAAGGAAAGACTCGCCATCACGGGAGGCAAGTGAGAGCCGTACTATGACTCAGGATCACAACAAGAAGAGCCTGCGCCAGTTCCAGTGCCGCGATTACCTTTGGGAAATCTTCGAGCAAATGGGCGGCGAGCTGGAGTGCTCCACGGACTACTTGGTGAACGAGGCCATGCGTCAATACGCACGGTCTCGCAACTGGGGAGCGCGCGGCGGAAGGCCCAGTAACCCGGGCGGGATGCCGGAACCCATGGCCGCCGCTGGATCCGCATCCGGTGTCGCGCGACCTGGCACAGGGCGGGCAAGCCAAGCGGGCATGCAAACGTCCTCGCTCGCGCAGACCGGGCCCATCCCCACCGCCAGCCGCACTGGAACGCAGGCTCCCGTAGCGCGACCGGTGACGAGCCCAGGGACGGGGGCGGGCGGCAGGCCAGGCTCCGCGGGGCCCATCCCCGGGCGGCCCGGCTCGACCACGACCGGCAGCTTGCCACCACCGTTGCCGGGAGCTTCGAGCAGCCCCGCGGGCGCGCTGCGCATGCCCTCCTTGTTCGTCATCTTCAACGGACAAAAAGTACCCGTGAACAAGGAAGAGTTCGTGATTGGCCGCGGCTCGAAAACCGCGGATTTACCGATCAAAGACGGCAATATTTCGCGCAGGCACGCCGCGGTGGTGCTCCAAAACGGCGCCTTCTACATGAAGGATTTGGGCAGCACGAACGGCGTCGAGTTCAACGGTGAGCGCGTCGACACACGCCGCATCGAAGAGGGCGACGTCTACCAGATGTGCGACTACGAGCTGCGCTTCACGTATCGCTAAGCCGTGGCCGTTAGCGTCGCTCAGCTGGGATCGCCGCTTTTCGACGACTCCGCATCGGTTTTGGGCACTTCTTCTTCGGCCACGAACACGCGTGGGTCGCCGTTGCGGATGACCTCATCCACCAGGCGAAACTTGCCGTGATCGGTCTCCCAGCGCTGCGTGATGGTACTTTGGTGCAAGATCACACCGCCCGTCATGTACCAACTGAGCGCCACCTCGGACACGGCACCCTGACGGTCTTCCGCGATCTGCATGTTGACGATGTCGTAATCGGCGATGCTGATCGCGCCTCCCCAATCGGCATGGCGTGCCACGAACTTGTCGACGTATTTGGGCGCCACCTGCGTGAGTGCTGCGTCCACGCGGCCCCAGCGTGTCGAGTCGTTGAGTACGCTGGTGGATTCGGCAAAA
Source organism: Polyangiales bacterium (assembly GCA_046598735.1). Taxonomy (GTDB): domain Bacteria; phylum Myxococcota_A; class Polyangia; order Polyangiales; family DASUME01; genus DASUME01. Next base: position 12,024 of record JBKJIA010000528.1, on the reverse strand, counting down.
CGGGCTTGCGGCGTCAGGCTAGCGAGCGTGCAACCGCCGCTGAGCGCGAGGCAAAGGGCGAGTACGGAGAGCTTGTGCATGCCTCAACGCTACCGATGTACAGGGCGAAGGCCAAGATTTCGACCCGTACGAAGCGCTTTAGTGAGCGCGAGCCCACGGTGCGCACGCGTCTGAAGGTTCGCTAGACGCTCAGCTCCAGCCATTCCTTAAGCGGGCTGAAGATCAAGCGCGGCACCCTACGTAGCTCTTCGACCGAGCCCGCGCCGCACAGCAACATCACGGCCCGCACCTCGCGCTCGAGTTGCTCGACGAAGCGTTCGGCCTCGGCTTTGCCGCCGCGCACGTGGGCTTGCAACATCGGACGCGCAATGCCCGCAGCCGTTGCGCCCAAGCACAGAGCACGCACGACATCGAGACCTGTCTGCACGCCGCCGGTCGCGATCGTTTCAAGGCCGGCGCGCACGCACATATGCACGCTCGCCGCCGTGGGAATGCCCCAATCCCAGAGCAATTCGCCCAAGCGCGCCTTCTCGCCTTCGGCACGCAACGCTTCAACGCCGACCCAGGACGTACCGCCCGCGCCCGACGTGTCCACCGTCTTGACGCCCGCGTGCCGCAGTTTGAGCGCAGTCTGAAAGCTCATGCCGCAACCGGTTTCTTTGCCGACTACGGGCACGCGCAAGTCACGCACGAGCCGCGCGATGGTTTCGATGCCACCACGAAAATCGCGATCACCCTCAGGTTGCACGACTTCTTGGGCGGGGTTGAGATGCAAGCACAGCGCGTCGGCGCCGATATCGTCCACCATCTTGACTAACGTGTCGCTGTCCAGGTCGCGTGCCTGCACCACGCCCACGTTGCCGAGCACCAACGTAGTCGGTGCCCACTCGCGCACCTGATAGGTCCAGGCGGTATCGGGCTGACGTTGCATCGCACGCTGACTGCCGAGACCAAAACCTAGGCCGTGCGCTTCTGCGATCGCGGCCAGATCGCGATTCACTTCGGCTGCGCGATCGGTGCCGCCCGTCATCGCCGCGATCACGATCGGCAGACGCAAAGTCTTACCGAGCAACTTGGTGCTGGTGTCGATCTCATCGACGTGCAAATCGGGCAGCGACTGATGCACGAGCTGCACTTTTTCGAGCAACGTGGTGGTGCCTCGAAACGCCACATCGTCGGTCGCGCATAGGTCGAGGTGGTCGTCCTTGCGACGCTGGATCTCGGTGCTCATACAGCCGCTATAGCAGAGGTCGCAACGGCCAGGCCGCGCGTTCACGCTGCCGATGCGCAGTTGACGTCGCTTACCGACAGCGGCCATGCTGCGCCCTCCGCCCCCTCCTACGTTTGGGAACTAACGCGCCGCGGAGCTCTTGTGAACTCGCTTGCTTCATCTGACAGTCACGACATCGTCGACATCGACGCCTGGTTGCTCGAGGTCAAACAGCGCGTCGATGCGCACCTCGAGCAGTTCTTCGAGAAGAAACGCACCTATGCGCGGACGCTCAGTCTGCCGTCGCTCGAGCTCGTCGATGCGCTCTACGATTTCACCAAGCGCGGCGGCAAACGCACGCGTCCGGCCGTCTTGATTGCGGGACATTTGGCGATCGCCGAACGCACGAGGCTCGATGCCTTGCTCGATCCCTGTGCGGGCCTCGAGCTGTTGCAGAGCTATCTGCTCGTGCACGACGATTGGATGGATCAAGACGACGAACGCCGCGGTGGCCCGGCCTTGCATAAGCTGTTCGCCGATCGTCGCCATGATCGTCATCTCGGTGCGAGTCTGGCGATTTTGGCGGGCGATCTCGGCAACGGTTTTGCGATCGAGCTTACGGCAGGCGCCCCCATGCCCGAAGGCCACCGCGCCGAAGCCCTGCGCGTGTTTTGGGAAATGCAGCAAGACGTCGTGTTTGGCCAAGCGCTCGATCTGATCGCGTATGCGGATGTGGCCTTGATCCAGCGCTTGAAAACCGGCTCCTACAGCGTGAAAGGTCCGTTGCTGCTCGGCGCGGTGATCGCCGGTGCCAGCGAAGCGCAAAAGCACGCGCTCGCGCGCTACGCAGATCCGGTGGGCCAAGCGTTTCAGGCACGCGACGATCTGCTCGGTACGTTTGGTGCGCCCGAAAAGACCGGAAAACCAGCCGGAAATGACTTGCGGGCGGGCAAGCGCACGGCGCTCATCGAGGAGAGCGAGCAACGGCTCGACATAGACCAGCGTGGACCCATCGCGCGCGTATTTGGCAAAGCCGATGCGAGCCAGGAAGACGTGCAGACGGCCATGGCCTTACTCGAACGATGCGGGGCGCGCAGCGCCGTCGAAGCACGCGTGGAACGACAGCGCGCAGAAGCGGAGCTTGCGTTGCAGGACCAAGACGCAGGCCTGACCGAAGAAGGCGCGCGACGACTTGCGCAATTGGCGCGAAAGTTCGCGCATCGGGACCACTAACCGTCATGGCCTTTGGACACGGTAAGGTAATCCTGTTCGGCGAGCACGGCGTAGTACACGGTAAGCCTGCGCTCGCCTTGGCCGTAGAGCGCGGCGCCGAAGTCACGGCCAAGCCGATAGAGACGGGGCTCACGCGTCTACACATCGCGCCTTGGAATGTCGACATCGACACGGGAAGCGACGTGAACGTAGGCCGCGAGGACCTACAAAAAGCGCTCAAGATCGCGCGCGCGTTCTACGACGACAAGCTCGAGCTGTCGCTGCACGCGAGCATGCGCCTGCCGGGCGGCGCGGGCATGGGCTCATCCGCGGCGCTAGGCGTTGCAGTCTTGCGCGCCATGGACGACGCGCGGAGCATCACGCGCAGCAACGACGAGATCTATCAACGTTCGCTGGCTTGGGAGCGCGTCTTTCACGGCAATCCCTCAGGCGTAGACAATGCGATGGCAACCCACGGCGGCATGGCGATCTTTCGCAAAGGCCAGCCGCTCACGCGCGTGGTGCCGCGCCATCCGCTGCGCATCGTGGCGGCCTATAGCGGCGAGTCTTCCGGCACCAAAGAAATGGTGGCATCCGTGGCGCGCCAATACGAAAAAGACCCGGTGCGCGTCGGTAAGATTTTCGATGGCATGGAGGCGATCGTCAACAACGGTAAGCTCGCGCTCGAGCAAGGCGAGCTCAAAAGTCTCGGCCAATTGATGATGCTCAATCACCGTCTGCTTTCGTCGCTGATGCTGTCGACGATGTTGCTCGAAGACATGATCGCAGCCGCGGAAAAAGCCGGCGCTTTAGGCGCCAAAGTCACGGGCGCAGGCGGGGGCGGTTGCATGATCGCGCTGGTCGACAGCGACCAAACACGTGATGCCGTCAAGGCCGCACTCACGGCGATGGGCAAGCAAGTTTACGATGTGGAGAGCTACGCATGACGACACAAAAAGCCACGGCCCTCGCGCGAGCCAACATCGCGCTCGCTAAATATTGGGGCAAATCCGACGTTGCGCTGAACTTGCCGGCGGTGCCGAGCCTGTCGCTCACGCTTGAGCCGATGCGCACGGAAACCACGGTCATTTTCGACAGCGGCCTGAGCGCAGACGAAGTCATGCTCAATGGTAAGGTCGCCACTGGCAAAGCGCACAGCCGTGCCGTCAAGGTGCTTGACCAAGTGCGCGGCCTCGCCAAGCTCGAGTTCAAAGCACGCGTCGACAGCGCCAACAACTTCCCGACCGCCTCCGGGCTGGCGTCGAGCGCGTCTGGTTTTGCGGCACTCGTGGGCGCCGCCTGCAGCGCGGCCGGCTTGAGGCGCGATGATGACTTGTGGAGCGCCATGTCGCGCCAAGCCAGCGCCTCGGCTGCGCGCTCGATTTACGGCGGCTTCGTCGAACTGCCGCGCGGCATGCCCGGCGATGGCGCCTTAGCCGCCCGTCGCGTGGCCGGCCCCGAGCATTGGGACGTGCGCATCGTGGTGGCGGTGGCCAACGAGGGCGAAAAAGACGTGGGCTCCACGGAGGGCATGACGCTCAGCGAAAAGACCTCGCCTTACTATCGCGCCTGGGTCGATTGCTCGGACGCTCTGACAGCCGAAGTGCGCGCCGGCGTACTCGCCAAGGACCTCACCAAAGTGGGCGAAGCGATGGAGCAGAGCACGCTCGCCATGCACGCCTGCATGATGGCGTCGCGGCCGGGTCTTTTGTACTGGCAGCCCGCCACCTTGGCCGCGCTCGGCACGGTGAAGCGCCTGCGCAAGGAAGGCATCGAGGTCTACGCCACGATGGACGCCGGCCCGCACGTCAAGGCCCTGTGCCACGCCAAGGACGCCGCGCGCGTGGCGGCAGCCCTGGCCGAGAGCCCGCTGGTGTTGCGCACCCTAACCGCCCAGCCGGGACCTGACCTGGAGATCCAGCAGTGAGCCTCCTGATCGCGGCGAGCGCGCCAGGAAAGCTCATGATTTCGGGCGAGTACGCGGTGCTCGAGGGTGCGGTAGCGGTGGTTGCCTCAGTCGGGGTGAGAGCCTACGCCCGCTGGTCCCTTGCTTCTGACGGCTCGCCGCTCGGATCCGCCGGCTCACCGCAAATGCGGCCGTTGCCGCCTGAAGCCCTGCTAGGACGAACGCTCGCGGAAGAGCGAACGAAAACCGTGAACGCAGCCCTCCACATCGACGTCAGCGACCTTCGCAAGTCCGGCCGCAAGCTGGGCTTGGGCTCGTCGGCCGCCGCATCCGCAGCCGCCGTGGGCGCCGTGCTCGCCAGCGCCGGGCGCGATTTGAGCGATCCGGCTGTGCAGCGAGAGGTGCTCGACATCGCCCTGGCTGGGCACAAATCCGTCGCGCCCGAGGGCAGCGGCGCCGATGTCGCAGCCGCCTCCTTGGGCGGATTCGTGCGATTTCGACTCGAAAACGGTGAGTTGGCGGAAGCCACCCGCCTCAGCTGGCCTGCAGCCGTCGCCACGCGCGTGGTGTGGACCGGCGTCGAGGCCCGCACCAGCGAGTTCGTACGCGCCGTACGCGCCTTCGAGGGACGCGATCAAGCCGGCTACGGTATCATTCGTGATGAGCTACGCGACCAAGCCGTGCGCTTCGCGGATGCCATCAGCCAGGGCAACGCCACTGAGATTGTCACCGCGGCCGATGCCTACGGCCGTTCGATGGGCCGCCTAGGCGACGCCGCTGGCGTATCAATCGTAACCCCTGACTTAGCCAAGATTGCGACCCTAGCTAGAGAGCATGGCGGCAGCGCCAAACCTTCCGGTGCGGGCGGCGGCGATGTCGCCATCGCGTTCTTTGCCAATCATTCCGACGCTACAGCCTTCGATTCAGCCTGCGCTAGCGCGGGTTTGGATCGCCTAGACTTGGGGCTCGGTGCACCTGGCGTTCGGGCAGAGCCGGACGTTAGCGCGCCATCATCATCCGATGGCCCTGCTTAAGTAACTCACGAGGTCACGATGGTATCGTCACGGATTCCCGGGTTCTATAAGCTTTCTCTCGATGAACGTCGCAGGGTAACAGCCGAACGCTTGGACTTGACCCAGTCGGAGATGGCGTCCCTGGATCGCGGGGGCATCGATCGCGACACCGCCGACAAGATGATCGAGAACGTGGTGGGTTCCTACTCGCTGCCCTTCGCCTTGGGCTTGAATTTCGAAATTAACGGTCGCGACTATCTGGCGCCGATGGTAGTGGAGGAGCCGTCCGTGGTTGCCGCCGCTTCGAATGCGGCGCGCATCGTGCGCGCAGGCGGGGGATTCAAAGTTGAGTCCGATGAGCCCGTGATGATTGCTCAGGTGCAGCTAGACGAAGTGGCGGATGGGCCGGCGGCTTGCGCGGCGATTTTGTCACATCGTGAAGAGCTGCTGGGACTTGCCGATGCAGCCGTCGAGAATCTGGTACGCCGCGGCGGCGGTGCGCGCGACCTTGAAGCGCGGGATCTAGGCGACGGCATGATCGTGGTGCACTTCCTGATCGATTGTCGCGACGCTATGGGGGCAAACCTCGTCAATACGGTCGCGGAAGCCGTCTCGGATCGGGTCGCGGCGATCGCGAACGGTCAGGTAGGCCTCCGGATTCTTTCGAATTTGTGCGACGAGCGCTGCGTGCGCGTGCGCTGCTCGATCCCGGTCGCAGCGCTATCGGATGGCGGCAAAGACGGCGCGAGTGTGCGTGATGGTATCGTTCGCGCTTCGCGTTTCGCTGAGGCCGATCCATACCGCGCGGCTACGCACAACAAAGGTATCATGAACGGCATCGATCCCGTGGTGCTTGCCACGGGCAACGATTGGCGCGCGGCCGAGTCCGGCGCCCACGCCTTTGCAGCGCGCAGCGGGCAATACAAGCCGCTCTGCGTATGGCGCAAAGGCGATAACGGAAATCTCGAAGGCTTCATGGAGATCCCGCTGGCGCTCGGCGTAGTCGGTGGGCCGGCACGCATGCACAAGGGCGCAGCGCTCGGCCTCAAGATATCAGGCGTGAGCTCTGCGCAGGAGCTGGCCATGTTAGCGGCATGCGTCGGTATGGCGTCGAACTTGGCCGCCCTGAAGGCACTGGCGACCGATGGTATCCAGCGTGGTCACATGGGCCTGCACGCCAGGCAGGTAGCCGTGGCCGCGGGCGCGCTGGGCGACGAGGTCGAGACCGTGGCCAAGATCATTCACGCAGCCGGGCACGCCACGCTGGATGCGGCCAAGGATGCTTTGGCGATGCTGCGTCGTGGGCCTATCGCGGCGCGTCCGGTTCCCGCGCGGCCGGCCTCGGGCATGCACCCGATTTTGAGCGAAGCGCTCGCTGTCGGCGGCGAGTGAAACCGGGGCCTACTCGCTGACTCGGCTAGCGGCTACATTCGCGCGAGTAATGGGTCCGATTTACAGCTATTTGATCGCCTGGATCGCTGGCGGTGTATTGCTCGCGTCGGGGCTGCTGCTGGAACGCGCGGCAAAGTTGCGTGAGCCAGCCTCGTCTCCGGAGGCTGCGGTGAGCGCAGCAGACCCGGCAGTTGAGGCCGCCGCGCGCGCCCCCCTGCAACGGCCTTGGTTCAGCTTGCTGTGGATGGGGCTTTTGGCCTACGGCGGGGTGGGCGTGGCGCTCGAGGCCTTTGCCACGCTCGAGGCACCACTACGCCCGCTGTGTGCGGGCGGCGGCGGCCTGACCGTGTTTGCGCTGGGCTGGCTTTTGCTGCTGCGCGATGCGTGAGGCCGGGCGGAACTGAGCGAGCCAATCGCCGCGCTCCACAGGTTCCTCGGAGTGCTCGGGATGGCGCGCGCCAAAATACAACGTGACGCGCGAATGCCGCTGGCTGCTTGGCCGCAGATCGAGCCGACAGCGCGCGGCGTCTTCGAGCGGGCCCTCGAGAAAATCGTGGGCAAAACGCCAACTCCAGGCGCTGGGCGTAGCCCCGCCGGGCGCGCCGATTTCGAGCACATGGCGGGCGGGCGCGCGAATCAAGGCATCGAGCAAGTCACCGGGCGGCAGCCACGCGGCCAGCACCACGTCCGGTCGATGACTCGTGACAGCTTCGAGCGCCGGCAGCGATTCCACATCGGCCCCCAACTTTAGGCCCGGCACCAGGCGGCCGCGTTGCTCGCGTCGGTCGGCAGCGTTCATGCGCCCCTCCGGTCGCTCCCAGGCGCCCGAATCGCTGGCGATGACGCGCAGCTCGGGTGCAGCCTTGCGTAACGTGCGCGAGAGCAGCCCCTCGCCCGCGCCCACTTCGAGCACGCGTTTAGCGCCCAGCTTGCGCAGCTCACGGGCGAGCGCGTTCACGAAGCGGCGCGTGGGCAAAAAGTACAGCGGGCCGAGGGGCGCGAGCTCACATAGCCACGCTAAGTCGTCGGCGTTTAGCTGCGAGAGCGCGCGATCGAGCTCGTCGGCGCCCGGCAGACGACGTTCGCCCGTGCGCGTCCAGATCGCACGCGCAAATGCGGCCCGTGCGCGCATACGACGGGCGCCGCCGCCCTGACTCGGAAACCCCGCGTGAGCATCGGCCGCAAGCGCCGCGCGCACCTTACGGTCCGTCACGAAAGCGGCTTTTTAGCGCGCGCTGCCAGCCACTCGATCACGCGGCCGGACAGATTCTGTTGATCGATGCGCGCCATCTGCTGGATGCCCGTGGGGCTCGTAACGTTGACCTCGGTCAGAAAGCCACCGATCACGTCGAGGCCTACGAAATACAAGCCGTCCTTGCGCAGACGCGGGGCGATAGCGTCGATGATGCGTTTGTCGGCGGCGTCGAGCACGCCGGCTTCGGCGCGGCCGCCCATGCGTAGGTTGCTGGCGATGTCGTCGGCGCGCGGCACGCGCAACAGCGCGCCGATGGGCTCCCCGTCCAAGAGCAGAATGCGTTTGTCGCCCTGTTTGTATTCGGGCAAAAAGCGCTGAACCATCGCCACGCGCGAGCCGTTGTGCGTCACCGTGTCGATGATCGCGCGCACGTTCGGGTCGCCATCGGAAAGCGCCATCACGCCTTCACCGCCCGCTCCGTCGAGCGGCTTGATCACCGCGCGGCCGCCCACCTGCATCATGAAGTTGCGAATGCGCTCGCGGTGACTCGAGACCAACGTCTCCGGCATCAGCTCGGGAAAATGACAGGTGTAGAGCTTTTCGTTGGCGTCCCGTAGGCCGCGCGCGTCGTTGACGACCAGGGTCTTGCCGCGCAGGGCCTCGAGCATCAGTACGGCCCACAGATAGTTCGTGTCGAAGGGCGGATCCTTACGCACGAAGATGGCGTCGATCGTCTCGAGGTTGACGTCTTCGCCTTGGGCGAGCGCGATAGGCTCGATCGGATCTTCCTGCATGTGTGCGCGACATACCCGCGCGTGCAGGGTGCCGGACACCAAGAACAAATCCCGCGGCAAGCAATGGTCGACGCGATGGCCTTGGGCCTGTGCTTCGAACATCAACGCAAAGGAAGTATCGGTATCGACGTTGATGGTCGAGGGCGGATCCATGACGAAAAGAAATCGCATCGTGCGACCGAGCTACCGCGCATTTGCGGGCATAGCAAGCGTTTCGAGCGCTGGCGGCAGCTTAGTGGCCCGCAGGAATGCCACCCTTTTGCGGATCGCTGGCGGGCGCCAAACGCTTGGGCCCGGCGCTGCCGATGCGTACCGCTTGCACGTGGGCGGACCATTGCGTGGCCTTAATCGCATGACCGCGCGCGACGAGCTGGGCGGTCACTTCTTCTGACACATCGCGCAGGTCGACTTGCTCGGGATCGGCCTGATGGTGAATGCGCGGTGCTTCCACGGCCTGCTGCGGGTGCATGCTGTCGTGCAGGATGTAGAGCGCCACCTGTTCGACCGCGGTCACGATGCGACTGCCGCCGCTGCCACCAATGCACAGCACCGGCGCGCCGTCTTTGAACACGATCGTAGGCGACATCGACGACAGCGGACGCTTGCCAGGGGCGGGCAAGTTCGTGGCACCCCCGACCAGCCCGAACGCGTTGCTCTTGCCCACTTCGCGCGCGAAATCGTCCATCTGATCATTCAGCCAGAAGCCGCCCACGCCGATGCGCGAGCCAAAACCGAGATTGACCGTGGTGGTGACCGACGCGATGTTGCCTTCGCGATCGACCACGCACAGGTGCGACGTGCCGCGATTGTCGGGTTGCAGCGCAGGTGTGCTCCGCTGCGCAAGCGGCTGCGTATACACGTCGGCGGGTAAGGCCAGACCCGGATGAAAGCGTGCGGCGCGGGCGGTCTGTCGGGCGGGCGCACTGAGCTCGGCGAGCGGCACCTTCACGAAATCGGGATCACCCATGTAGTGCTGGCGATCGAGAAATGGGCCTTTCCAAGACTCGATCAAGGCATGCAAACGCGGCGCACCTTGCCAATGCTCCGCGGTTGGTAGCCAGCGTTCGATCAGGTTCAGACTCGTCAGGATGGTGTAGCCGCCTGCGCTGGGTAGCGGCGCAGTAGCCCACTGATAACCGAGCGCATCGCCGCGCAAGGGCTCGCGCACGAGCACACGGTAAGCTGCCAAAGCGGCGGCCGTGATCACGCCACCTTGTTTTTTGGCAGCGCGCACGATGGGCCCGCTGAGCGCGCCCGCATAAAACAGACTCTTACCGTTGCTACCAAAGCGCTTGAGCGTCTCGGCCAACGCCGCGTTCTTGAGCTGGGCGCCCGCGCCGGGCTTGTCGCCAAAAATCGCCTTGGCCAACGGGTCGGCCAGGAACTCTGCGCCCATGCGCTCGAGCACGCGCCCGGTATGGGCGCTGAGGTCAAAGCCTTCGCTAGCAAGCTTGTGCGCAGGCGCGACGATTTCTGGCAAGGGCCGCGAGCCAAAGCGCGACACAAGCTCCGCAATACCGGCCGGCTCGCCTAACACACCGACGGAAAGCCCACCTACGCGCGACTTCTTTTCGGCATCTTTGTCTTCGGCTTTGGCCGCGAACATCTCGGCGGTGGCAGCAGCCGGTGCCACTTCGCGAAAGTCTAAAAAGGTAAGGCTCTTGTCTTTGGCCCGGTAATACAGCGCAAAACCGCCGCCACCCAAACCGCTGCCGGTCGGGCTGACCACGCCGAGCGCGAGCATGGTGGCCGCCGCCGCATCGGCTGCGTTACCGCCCGCCGCGAGCAGTGCAGCGCCCGCTTGCGAAGCTTGTGGATGATCCGCTGCCACCGTGTAGTCGCTGAAATACAGGCCTTCGCTCGTGCGCGCAGGCGACGGCTGCGCGAGCACGAACGCGAGCGACAACAGAACGAACACGACGGCGACGCGCATGACCAACCCTCCGAGCGAGGCCCGGAGACTAAGCCACAATCGCGATTAAACGAGGCCCTTTTGCTGCACCCACTGTTCCGTGAACGAGATCGTGGTGGCAAAGCTCTCGCGCGTGTTGCGCTCGATCACCCGCTCGATGAGGCTGCCGATTCCCCAAGCCGTGACGCGCGCCTCGATGTCGACGCAGTGCTCGGCGCCGTGCGCATGCGGTAGCAGCTCGATCGTGCCGCGAATCGACACTTGATCGGCCAGCACGCTCGGAATCGACTCGAACGTCCAGCGCTTGCTGACCCGATCGAACTCGCCCCGTTCGGTGTAGAAGAACTTGCCCTCAAGCCTGCGCTTGATCACGGCGGGTGCGTGCAGCGGCGGCTCGGCCCGCAATGAGCGTGTGATCGTAGCAGGCTGCCGATCGAGAGACAGCACGTGCATGTTGGCAAAGCCGAGCGCGACGTACAGGCTCTGGTTGTAAGCCTGGTCGAAAAAAAGCTGGTCCCAGAACGTAGCGGGAGCCACGCGCACGACGTTTGCGACATGAAACTTCACGGCGCTGAATGTGGCACGCGGAACGCTTCGGGCGAGGTCTTACTCTTCGACTGCGAGCAACACGACCGTACAGTTATCTTCGCCGCCGTGCTCGTTTGCCTTTTCGATCAAGCGTTTGACAGCGAGCTCGAGATCGGCGCCGCTCTGTACGACGATGTTCTGAATCTGTTCGTCGCTGAGCATGCCGCTCAAGCCATCCGAACATAGTAAGTAACGATCGCCCACTTGCGGCGGTGCGGGCACGAGATCAACCGCCACCGAATCCTGCATACCGAGGGCGCGCGTGATCACATTCTTGGGCAGCTCCGCCTGCTGCTCTTTCGACATGTCGGGCATGACGAGCAGGTAGTCATTGAGCAGCGAATGGTCACGGGTGATCTGCGAGATCTTACCGTCACGAACCATGTAAGCGCGGCTGTCACCGACGTGCGCCACGTACACGGCCTTGCGCTCCTTGGAGAACAACGCGCCGACCACCGTGGTGCCCATGCCGTGCACGGCATGGTTGGCGAGCGAGGCTTCGAAGATCTGCTTGTTGGCGAGCTTGATCCCCGTCACCAGCCGATTCTCGGCCATGGACAAGTGGGGATCGAAGTGGAACGGCCATGTCGCGTCTTCGCTCTGCGTAGCGCGAAAGAACGAGGCGATCGTGTGCGTCGCCATGCGACTTGCTACGTCGCCCGCCTTGTGTCCCCCCATCCCGTCGGCGACCACGAAAAGGTCGAACTCCGGCAGGATGCAGTAACTGTCTTCGTTGTGCTCACGTTGGAGCCCAACATCTGATAGGCCTGCCGCTACGATGTGCATGGACTCCCGATCCGGC
>JBKJIA010000256.1:0-18560 GCA_046598735.1 Polyangiales bacterium | reverse complement strand
GGTCGCTCGGCCATCTGTAGTTCCGGAGGAAGGATTCGAACCTTCATTAGCGGATCCAAAGACCGCCGTCCTGCCCTTAGACGACTCCGGAGAAAAGTTCCCCCTATGTAACGTATGCGACGCCCGTTCGCAAAACACTCGCGGGCGTTTCCGCTGCTCGCTACGGAGTTTGCGCGCTTTTCGTGGTCGCCGCAGCGCCTAGCGAGCGCACGTAGCCCACCAGTACGGCGATCCCTTGCTCCGTGAGCTCGGCCTTGAACGATGGCATCAGGCCCTTGCCTTGCGCTATGGCGGCCGCGATCTGAATGTCGCTATGGGCCGAATGGAAAGCCGCCGAAGTCAGATCGGGCAACGCGGCGCCCGGCGGACGGCCCGCGCCATCGCCGCGGCCTTCGCTGCCGTGACAGGTGGCGCAACGCATGCCCCACAGCGCGATCGACGCACGACGCTCGGGTGCAACACCATCATCCTCGCCCGCGCCCTGGCCTTCGGGCGTGACGACGGGTGGCGGCTGATGATCCGCGGCACGCCACTCGCGCAGCTGGTTGGGCCCAGGCTCCTGGCACGCGGAAAAGAAGGTAGCGGTGGCACAGAGCAGCAAGCCCTGAACTCGTAACCGAGATGGACGCGTCACCTGCCCTAGCCTCCAACCAAACTCATGCCGACGTGCGTATGCTCGCTCGGCTGGTGGTCCGCGGACAAGTTGCCGCCTTCGAACGAGTGACCTGCCAGCTTGGTCGAGAGCGCGTTGTGCACGGCCCAGGCAAGCTCGCGGTCGGTTTGTCCTTCTCGCATACGATCGCGCAGGGATACGGCGCTGCGCGAAGCAAGACAAGCGCGCATATCGCCACGGGCCGTGATGCGCACCCGATTGCAGCTGCCGCAAAATTCGCCTGAAACAGCGGTAATAAAGCCAACGCGACGACCTGAGCCTGCGCGCGCCGCCAAGTAGTGAGCGGGCCCCTGACCATGCACGTTTTCAGCCGGACCAGCGCGGTCTACGCGATCGCCAAGCAGCGCTATCAACTGGGCCTGTGAAAGAAAATGCTCAGCGGTCAGGTTTGCGGCTTCGCCCAGCGGCATCAACTCGATGAAGCGCGGCGTGATGCCCAAATCCCAGGCCCAGTCGACGAGCGCGCCCGCATCGGCGTCGTTCACACCACCGAGTGCGACGGTGTTGATTTTGACCTCGAGCCCGGCATCCATGGCCGCATGCACGCCCGCAAGCACTCGACCTAGATCGCCACCCCGCGTGATTTCGCGAAACCGCGCGGCATCCAGCGTGTCGATCGACACGTTGACCCCGCTCAAACCCGCTTCGCGTAGCGGATGCGCAAGCTCGGCCAAACGATTGCCGTTAGTGGTCATCACGAGCTTGTTCAGACCGGTGCGACGCCGTACGAGCTCTACCAAGCGCACCACGTCGCGTCGTACGAGTGGCTCGCCGCCGGTAAAGCGCACACGATCAATGCCCATGCGCGCGAGCACTTCGATCAACCGCGCGGCTTCCTCGAAGCTCAGCAAATCAGGGCGCAGGGCGTGATCCTCTTCGCCACCGGGCGGCATGCAATACACGCAGGCAAAGTCGCAGCGATCGGTGACGGACAAACGCAGATACGTGTAGTGACGGCCTTGGCGATCGATGAGCGCAGGCAGCGCGTCATCAGCCAGCCCCCTCCCAAAATCACTCGGCATGGCGCGCTCCACCCCGTCGAGCGAGGCTTCGTGCGGGCCTTCGTGACCCACGACTGCAAGGCGCTTTTTCACTCGTGTAGGCATGCGTGCGCGCTGCAAGAAGGTCAAGCGCTACCGACATTTCTAGGTTTTCCCGAATGAGGTGTGCGATCAAGAATGCCGATGCCGTCTCGTGTGCGCATGTGGCTCGTGATCGTTTGCCTTGCAGGCCCGGCGGGCGTGGTCGATCTCGCTCGACCACGTGAAGCGCGAGCGCAAAGCGCAGGCGAGCTGCGCGACGCTCGCAAACAGTTTCAGCTCGGCGTAGCCCAGGCCAAACAAGGCGATTGGGGCGCGGCGCTCACCTCCTTCGAACAAGCGTACGGCTTGAGCAAGCAACCCAGCACCCTGTTCAACCTGGCTGCAGCTCAGTTGCGCACGGGACAGATGCTAGAGAGCAACGCCAACTACCATCGCTTCCTTCTGCTGCGTGATCCCCGCATCAGCGCTGCCCATCGTGACGCGGCCGAGAAGCAGCTAGCTTTGATCGAAACGCGCATCCCGCGCTTGCGTTTGCAGGTCGATGGTCTCGATGCCGAAGACCGCGTGATCGTCGACAAGCAGCGACTCTACCCTCCCGATTTGGGACTCGATCAGTGGCTTAATCCCGGCGTCCACGTAGTCACGGTCTATCGCCACGATGGGGACGCCGAGACGCGGCGTCTGACCGTTCTCGAAGGGGAACACAAAACGCTCTCGATTGGTCTCCGCTAACAAACTGTGCGTTCACGCGCAAATTGTTGGAAAGAGGCACCAGCCAGCCCCTTCGCTTGAGTCATCGAGAGCGAAACTCAGGTTGTTTCAGGCTCGTTTATGGGCTTGCGCCTGACTCGTGACACCCCTACGATGGCTAGTCGGGGGCTTCGATAACTACGTCATGAGCAGTGCGAAGGGCAGAGCCGCGCGAAGCCGTGCGATGGCGCGTTCACAAGCGACCGAATCGGCGTTGGTGCCCAGTGTGCCCGTGGAGCGATCGGTCCTCGTGGTGGAAGCAGACCCCGATGTGCAGGTGCAGCTCGCGCGCACGCTGCGCGCGCAGGGACATCGCGTGGTCGGCACGAGCTCTGGCGATGGCGCGCTGGCGCTCGTTACCGAGTGGGCGGTGGACCTCGTCCTCGTCAGCCAAGACCTGCCGGGCCGCACAGGTGTGGAAGTCACGCGCGTCCTGCGCGAAAGGCGTCCAAGTGTGCCCGTGGTGTTGATGGTGTCGGGAACCGAAGTCAGCATTCGCGAGGCCGCACGCATGGCGGGCGCCGCAGGTTGCGTGGCCAAGCCACTCGCCGTGGAGACGCTAAATTTCTGGCTCGGCCCGCCGCTCATCCCACGACTTAGGGACATGTCTACCGGCGCAAGCGTGGCAGAGTAGTCGCTACTTCTGTGAGTGACGATTCGAACTCGAAGGTAACGCGGGCCGCCAAGCCGCGCCGCACAGCCATCTGGTCGGGAGCCATCGCCGTCTGCTTGCTCGCAAGCTTGGGCGCAGCGCCTCCCACATTGAAAATGATGGGCGTCGACGAAGTGCGCGCGGGCATGCGCGGCTACGGCCTTACTGTCTTTCAGGGCACCAAGCCGGAGCGCTTCGATGTCGAAGTGATCGGGGTGCTCCACAACTTCCGGCCCGATCAGGATCTGGTACTGATCAAAACGCCGCATCCGCTGCTCGACCATGCTGGCTCCGTGGCAGGCATGAGCGGCAGTCCGGTATTCATCCATGATCGGCTGGTCGGTGCCTACGCCTACGGGTGGAACTTCGGCAAAGATCCGATCGCGGGCGTGACCCCGATCGCGAACATGCTGAAAGAACTGCATCGACCGTCCCGACCCGGCGCGTTCATGATCGACGCACCGTTGCCTGGAGCGGGCGCAGCGCCCAAAGCTGCGCCACGCGCGGCGTTTCTTGGCCAAGAGCGCCGCGACGCCTATTTCTCGCTGTCTCACGTGGCGCCCGCTCGCGCGCACGGTTCTGCGGAGCTCGTGCCTGCTGCCACACCCCTTATCGTAGGCGGAATGACGGCGCAGGTCGCACGCGCGCTCGCGGAGCGCTTGGCACCGCTCGGCCTCGAAGTCCTGCAAGCAGGCGGTGCCGCAGGCGCGTCGAAAGATGCGGGACCTGAGGGTTTCGAAAATGGCAGCTCGATCGCCGTCCAACTCTTGAGCGGTGATGTGCAAGCGACCGGTGTTGGCACCGTCACGTACGTGGATGGCACACGGTCGGTCGCGTTCGGCCATCCGATGCTAGACGCGGGCGAGGTCGGCTTACCCACGGCGACCTCGCGCGTGCTCCATGTGCTCGCAAGCGAGCGCTCGTCGTTCAAAATAGCCGAAGCCCTGCGTCCGCATGGCGCGTTGATCCACGATCGACAGTCCGCCATCGTGATCGACTCGGACGCCAAGCCCCACACCATTCCCGTCGTCGTGCGCATTCGTGGCCTGAGCGGTTTGCCACGTGAAGTGTGGAACATCGCCGCGGTCAGCAACCGTATGCTCACGCCGTCCCTGGTGTTGTCCGCCATTTCGAGCGCCCTGAGTGCGACCATCAATGACCAAGCGGACATGATGTTTCGGGCGACCTCGACCGTGACGTTGCGCGGCCACGGTGCGCAGCGCGTAATCGACGAAGACTTCTCGCCAGGTGGTGTTTCGCAGATGGGCGCACTGGCGCGCCTGCGTCTCTTCGACTTGCTCGAGGCAGCTTACGCAAACCCGTTCGGCGAAGCCGTTGTGGACCGCATCGAGATCGACATCGAAGCGCGTTTTGGGCGCGAGGTCACCGAGCTCTTGGGTGCGCAGCTCGCTTACGACGATCTGAACCCGGGCGACACCGCACGCGTGGCATTGACCTTACGCCCTTACGGCGGAGCTATCGAACAGCGTGTGATCGAGATTCCGATTCCTGACAGTTGGGCGGGCGAGAGCGTCGACATCGAGATCACGCCGGGCGGCAAAGTGAACATCGAGCATCCGTTGCCAACGAATTTGAAAGACATCTTGGACGCGGTAAAAAGCGGCTATCCGACGACTTCACTCGTGCTGAGCGAACAGCGTAAGGGTCGCGGCCTGAGCTTGCTCGGACAAGTCGTACACAATCTGCCTGGATCGGCTCTCGATACGCTTTCGCCTTCGCACGACACCGGACGGGGTGCTGCGTTCATGACGCAAACGCGCCGCATGATCCCGATGGGGCGCGTGATGACGGGCAGCGCAAAACTTACTTTGACCGTGCGCAAGGAGAAGCCATGAAACGCGCTTTTTGCGCACTCTTGGTCGTGCTTTTGCCGAGCAGCGTGCTCGCGATTTCGACCAAGAGCTTTGTGATCGATACGAGTGAAGCGTTCGAAAAAGGGAAGCTCGAAGGCGTGGCATCCTTTGCAAGCGGACGACTGGCGGGGTCGCTGAGCACGGAGCGCACGGCCGTAGAAGGTGCACCGGTCGCAACCTCGAGCGTTCTGGGTAAGGACGATGGGATTTACATCGGCACCGGCAACGACGGCGCGATCTATCGTGTGAACGGCAGCGGCGCGAAGTTGTTTGCGGACAGCGATGCTGCTGCGATCACCAGCCTCGCATTTGCCGGTGACACGCTCTACGCAGGCTCGATCCCCAAAGGTCGCGTGTTTGCGATCGATCCTGCAGGCAAGATCAAGGAATGGGCTGCGCTCGAAGGCGCTCAGCACGTGTGGGCGCTGGCGTACGATGCCAAGCGCAGTCTGCTGTATGCGGCCACCGGCCCCGAGGGCAAGCTGTTCACGATCGACACCGCTGGCAAAGTCAAGCTTCTTTACGATGATACGGCTGAGCATTTGCTGAGCATGGCGCTCGACAGCGAAGGTCGTGTGCTCGTCGGCACCAGCAACGGCGCGCGTCTGTTGCGCATCACCGGTAGTGAGGCTCGGGTGCTCTACGACTTCCCAGGCCAGGAGCTCACCGCACTCAGTACGCAAGCCGGCATCATTGCCGTCGCATCGAACGAGTTCAGCGATCCCCCCGTCGTATCGGCCGATCCCAACAAGGATTTGCCCGCAAGACTCAAACGCCCCAAACCGGGCAAGGGTAAGCTCTACGTAGTGAGCGAAGGCGGGCGCGTCGATGAGCTCTACGCGTCCGACAGCGCGCACATTACCTCGGTGGAGGTCGATAGCTCTGGTCGAGCGGTGTTCGCGGGCCTCTCGCAAGAAGGCAGAATCGTGCGCGCGAGCTTGGACGGAGAGCGGGCTCTGTGGAGCGATGTGGACGAACGTCAAGTGATCGGGCTCGGTCTGTCGACGCGTTCACCTTACTTTGTGACGTCGGACGGCATCGCCGTGTATCGCGCCAAACCCAACACTCAGGGTGGCCAATGGACGAGCGCTGTACTCGATGCCAAATTTCCCGCGCGCTGGGGCGAGCTTGCCTATCGCGCGCGTGGCGTTGTCAGCTTCCAAACGCGCTCGGGCAATACCGAAACGCCCGACGGAACATGGTCAGCATGGTCGGCGGACCTGAAGGGCGCAGGGCCCGTGCGCAGCGTGGCCGGGCGCTTTTTGCAAGTGCGCGCCAAGCTCGACCGCGACGCAGAGCTCTACGCACTGTCCGCGCATTACCTGGCCGACAACCAAGCGGCGCGCGTGCGCAACGTGCGCGTCAAACCCGCAAAACCCAAAGATGCCAAGGACGCGAGCGCGGCCTCCAAACCGACGGATGTTGTTGGTTCTGCAACCATCGCCTTGATCTGGGATGTGGACAATCCGGACGAAGATCGCCTGCGCTATCGCTTGTCCTATCGCCGCGAAGAGCAGCAGACGTGGCTGGCCATGCAGCCTGCGCACGAGATTCTCGATCAGAGCGAATACGCGTGGGATACGCGCGCGATTCCGGATGGGCATTACCGAGTGCGCGTGCTGGTATCCGATGAGCTCGTGAACCCGAAACCTTACGTGCGCAGCATGGAGTCAACGTCCGCTCCCCTGCTCGTGGACAACCACGCGCCTGACATCAGCGAGCTCACCGTGACCGGACGCACGTTGCGAGGACGCATCGTCGATGGCGTAGGCCCTGTCAGCGGCATCGAGCTTGCCATCGATGGCACTCCTTACGTGCCCGTGTTCCCCGAGGATGACCTGCTCGACACGCGCGACGAACGCTTCTCGGTGGAGCTGGGTGACCTTACGGTGGGCACCCACATTGCCTCCGTTCGCGCTACGGATGCCGCGCTCAACGTGGGCGCGCGCGCCATCGAATTCGTGATCCAGCGTTGACGCGCAGCCCATATTCCTCTGCAATTCATCGGGGGGGACGTTCCGTTGCGCACTACTTCGTATGGCTGGGTCATGTTGTGTTTGTTCGCGGGCTGCGCTGCGAACAACGCGAGCTCCGATCGGTCAAGCTCAGACTCAGGCCCACGCGATGCCGCGGCGGGCAACGTTGCGGACGCCACCGCCATGAGCATGCGTGATGGCGGCAACGCGCCTGGTTTCTCCGCGGCCAAATGCCCGGCATCGCGAATCGTCCCAGATGAGTGTCAGACGCTCGCGACTGGCGAAGGCAACGCAGGCTTGTGCGACGGCTTCGACAACGACTGCAACGGCTTCATCGACGAGGGCTGTCCATGTCAGGGCGGACAAGTTCAGGAGTGCTTCGCGGGACCACCAGGACGCGTAGCAGTAGGCGCATGCCGCAAGGGTCGACAAGTCTGCACGGACGGCGAGTTCGGCGGCTGGGGTAGCTGCGAGGCCGGCGGTGTCTTCCCCACGACCGAAGTCTGCGATCGCCTCGACAACGATTGCAACGGCTGCACGGACGAGCTGAAAGACTGCGATGTGTTCATCGACTGCCCAGGCGCGAACGATCCGCGCGTTCCCCTTGCCAAGCCCTTTCAAACGTACGTCCTCGATGCCGGGAAATTCTATAGCGGCGACGATGTTGCGAGCTACGAGTGGAAGGTCGATGGATCGCCGTGCGACAAGCTATTCCAAGCGGCAGAAGGCTCCACTGCGACGGCCACGAATGGTCAGCTCAGCTACACACTCAGCAATGCGAGCGCGGAGAAGGCCAGCGCTCGCTTCACGTTGAGCGGTCAGTATCCGGTAAGCCTTACGGTTAAGCTCAAGAACGGAACGATGCTTGGCTGCACGTTCCCCGTCGATGTGGGCGCACCTGGCTTACGCGTCGAGCTGTGTTGGGATCAAACCGGACCGACGTCGGCCAGGAATCCCGTCGACCTCGATCTCCACCTCGCGCTCAAAGGCAAGACTGCGACGTGGAAAGACAGTAAGGATTGCTTCCTCGAACAGTGCGTCGCCCCGGATCTGCAATCGCGCGGACTCTGGGGCCACGACAACAACGACGACGAGAGCGTGTGCCTGAATGGCGCGCCCACTGACATCATCGCGCAGATGCGCGGTAACTGCGTCAACCCGCGGCTCGATCTCGACAACGCCAACGAGACCGGCCGCTATCTGCCCGAGAACATCAACCTCGACAATCCACGCGCAGGCGAGGTGTTCCAAGTTGGCGTGGTGCATCAGTCACTCACGCCCAAGACTACGCGCGCGCTCGTGAACGTGTATTGCGACCGTAAGCTCAAGGGCAGCTTCGACCTGACTCCCGCGGCGCAAGCCTTCAGCGACCTCACCGGCAATGATGAGATCTGGCGTGTAGTCGAGATCGCACCGCTCTTGGAAAACGGCGTGACGATCGACTGTGAGATAGCTCCGCTTCACCCACCAGGCCAAAGCACTGGCTTTTGGGTCACCAATGGGGATTCTTCCATAACTTGGGCTGATTAGCGCCGGCGCCAGAACGGAGGTTTGCACCTACTCAAGGCCGTCGGTGGATGTGCGCCCATGTCGTAGGGCGGATGCCACAGTGTCACGAACCTGCGTAGAAATACGGCAAAGTGTGCGATATAAAGCGCGCTTCCATGAACTCTGAGGCACTCGCTGAGACCGCGTCGGCCGCGAAGGGACGAATACTACCCTTCGGGAAATACTTGCTACTGCAGCGCGTAAGCGTCGGTGGTATGGCCGAGGTATTCAAAGCGCTGCCCGAGGGCGCAACACGCATCGATCAGATCGTCGCGATCAAACGCATCCTGCCGAACATCGCGGAGGACAGCGAATTCATCGGTATGTTCGTGGATGAAGCGCGGCTCGCGGGCCAGCTCAACCATCCGAATATCTGTCGCATCTACGAGCTCGGACGCGTGGGCGATGATCACTACATCGCGATGCAGTTCCTGTGGGGCCGCGATCTCTTGAAGGTGATGAACCGCTTCAAGAAGGCAGGCCAACCGATGCCGGCGCCGATCGCATCGTTCATCGCGTCAAAGGCCTGCGCAGCGCTGCACTATGCCCACAACAAGCGTGACGCCACGGGCAAGCCGCTGCAGATCATTCACCGCGATGTGTCCCCGCAAAATATCATCGTCGGATACTCAGGTCAGGTGAAGCTCATCGACTTCGGCGTCGCACGCGCGGCCTCGCAAAGTCAGAAGACTCAGGCCGGCATTCTCAAGGGCAAGTTCGGCTACATGAGCCCGGAGATGATTCGCGGTCTGCCGGTCGATCATCGCTCCGACGTGTTTGCGATGGGCATCTGTCTGCACGAAGCGCTGACGGGCACGCGCTTGTTCTACGGCGAAACCGACTTCGCGACGCTCGAGCTCGTGCGCGATGCCAAAGTGCCGCCGCCTTCACGCAAGGCCCCGGGCATTCCGCCGGCACTCGATCGCATCGTGCTCAAGGCACTCGCTCGCAACGCGGACGACCGCTATCCGAGCGCGCAAGCGCTGCAAGAAGCGCTCGAAGAATTCCTGAGCTCGCATCACCAAGGCTTTGGCGAAGCGGAGGTCGGTGCAGTTATGCGCCAGGCCTTCCAGTTCGAGGTCACGCGCGAAAAGCAGCGGCTGCAAGCCTTCTCCGACATGTTAGAAGACGGTAAGCTTTTGCGCGGCGCGACGTTGCCGCCGCTACCTTCCGATGCACCGCGCGCCGGCGCCTACCACGACGAGGCCGAGCGCAGCGTTGTGGGCTTGCCCGGTGAGCATGTCACCAAGCGGAGTGAGCTCAGCGATGAAGAGCTTGCGCGCCTCAGCGGCGAGCACGGTGTTCACGACGAAAAGACTCAGATCTTTTTCAGCGCCGAAGAGCTCGACGAAATTCGTGAGCTCGACAGTCCGGATGGGCTGGAAGGCCTGGAAGCCGCATTGGTCGAGCCCGCACCACGTCAGCCTGCCATCTCGGATGTGATTTTACGCGGCGGTGCTTGGTCGCCAAGTCATGTCGTCCCACCCGCGCGCACGAGCTCCGCGAGCGGCACGTATCAGCGCTCGGCAGATGGCCGTGGTTTACGTTCGGAAGAGGGGCGCGTCGCCACGATCACGATCCCCACCTACGGCACCAATGAAATCACGAGCCAAGAGTCCTTCGCAGCGGCCAGGCGCTCTTCGTGGCCGATGGTTGTACTCGCTGCGTTGGCGTTGCTTGTTGCGGGCTACTTCGGGGCGCGATTGGCGCAAAACAAGACGGCCACGCTTGAGATCGCCGCGGTAGGCGATGCAGGTGCTCTGGTGCGCGTGGACGGCGTCGTTCGCGGCAATCCACCGATCCGCGTGCAAGATCTTGAACCTGGTGTGCATGAAATCGAAGTCGACGCCAAGGGCTACACGACCGCTCGTCGCAAGCTTTACGTAGGCCCAGGACAAGTGATG
This sequence comes from Polyangiales bacterium, assembly GCA_046598735.1. Taxonomy (GTDB): domain Bacteria; phylum Myxococcota_A; class Polyangia; order Polyangiales; family DASUME01; genus DASUME01. The sequence continues at coordinate 8,140 of JBKJIA010000256.1, read as the reverse complement.
CCGGTCAGCCTCGTGCTCGAGCGAGCGATTGCAACGCCACCCTTTGGCCCGATCGCGCCCGTCGTCGAAGCGCGGCCGCTCCAGCCCACCATGGAGGCGTTGCCCACGACCGGCAAAATCCTGGGCGGCGCACGCACCTTACCGCGTCGCAAAGAGCGCACGGATCTGCAGCGTTCGCTGGCAGAACCGGCTGCGCCCGCGGCGGCCGAGCCTGCTGAAGTCAGCACTGAAACCCCGCCCGCGCAGGCCACGGATGGCAAGGGCGAGCTCTTGATCAGCACCCTGCCCTGGTCTCACGTTTTCATCGATGACATCGACACCTCGCGGGATACGCCAGTGCGCGCGCTCAAGGTCGAACCTGGCCCCCATCGCGTCGGCCTGCGCACACCTGACGGTCTGATGCACACCATCGATATCTACGTCGAGCCTGGTCAAGTGGTGCGCATCATTCGCCGCTTCTGAGACGCGACCTACGCGTCACAAGCGGCGTGTCGTGCGCCCTCGATGTCGTGTTCTGACACGAATCGAGCGCACGCAAACGCAACAATCTTACTTTTCTTCGGGACCGGCTACGGGCTCAGGCTCGTTACGCATGTCTTCGAGACCAAGCTTCAAGCGACGCATCACCGCCTCGCGCTGTCGAAGCTTGTACGCATTGTGACTGGCGATGCCGAGCTCGTTGTGCTGCTCGGTCTCGCGATCGATGATCTGAAACTCGGCCTGCACAAAGATTAGCGGCCCGAGCGACCAACCCGCGGGCGGCACTTGCTCGAGCATGCTGCGCGGCAAGCGAATGGGCATGTCCACCACGCAGTGAACGACGCGATAGTCTTCCGAGCTGAAGCGATTTTCGCCGACCACAAGCTGCCGTTCGAAGTCCGGGTTGAGCTGCACGCGCGGCAGCTTCTCTTTCAGACTTGGATGCTCCGCACAGTAAGCCTTAAAGTCGAACATCGAGTTCGTGGACTGGCCGGGGATTACGTAGTTGAACGGGAAAACACGGCGCATCAAGTAGTTCAACGTGGGCCAGATATCATCGGTCGTCCGCGTCACGATGCGAAAGCGCAGCTTGTCGTAGATTTGCGCGGCGGTCGTTTCGCGCTTGGACAAGAGCTTGGTGTAGAGCGAATCCTTGTTCTTGCGGCCGCCGATGAATTCCAAGATCGGGAAACCTTGCGCGAGCATGCTGCCGATCACGCGATAGACCTTCTCTTCCACGAGGTGAAACACCTCTTGGTCGGAGACTGGCAACATAAACAAGAGCTCGCGCGCATCCAAGTGATGGATGATGTGCATGACCTTCAGGATCGTGCAGGCACAGAGCTGACGATGCCCACGCGAGGACGCCAGCTCGAGCAAGTGCGGCAAGTCGGCTTGAGCCACCGGCTTGGGCACCGGAAAATCGAAGTTACGACGCAGGTAACTGATGGCGGCATTCTTCACGGCCTCGACACGCGCCACGTCGGCAGGATCGTCGAGTCGAATCTCTTGCACCGCTACGAACTCGGCGATGTCGATCGGACGCTCGAAATTAAGTCGATGCCAATCGATCACTGAGCCGCCGCGCAGCAGCAGCCGAATTGCCTCCACATCAAGCAGAGACAGATCGCCTATGGCGCGAAAGCTCGTGTCAAAGGCTGGCTCCACCATACGATCTTGATCAGGAACGGCCGGGCGCGGTCGAGCGAGGCGCGGTCGAGCGAGTTGCGGACGAGCGAGTTGCGGGAGAGACAGATGCGGTGCTCGACTCCGCAGAGCGGATGGCGCTGCGTGATGCCTCGCCGGTACGACTCAAGAAAACGGTGCCGAGGAAGATGGCCACGGTCACGCCTAAAACGCCCAGATTTCCCCAGAAAGCAGGATTGCAGCCGGTCACTAGTAGCGGTGCCGTCAGCAAGAACGCGTTACGCAGCAAAACCATACCCCTCCAACCAAGAACGTCTTCGGACGATGAGAGCAGCAGCATGCCAGACATGCCACTGCGTTTTAAAGTGCACCCGTCTAGCGACGCTAAGGGCCTGCGAGTGTAGGACACGCTCTCACAGCAGTCCTGAACGGTCAAAGTACTTACTACGGCCTGCGCCAGGCGCCAAGCCTCGCGAAGAATGACACGACTTGCAGATGAGTTGGCAGAACTCTGGTCAGTGCGACGCGACTAGGGGAAACTACGGAAAGCGCCATGACTGACTCGATCCTTCCTCCAAAGCCGCCTGAAACTCTTCCGATCCTGCCGTTGCGCAACTCCGTGTTGTTTCCAGCGTCAGTGGTACCGGTCAACGTTGGCAGACCGCGATCAGTGCGTCTGATCGAAGAAGCCTTCGGCGGGGACCGGCCCACGATCGGTGTCGTCGCACAACGCGTCGCAGAGACCGAAGATCCAAACTTCTCGGATCTCTACACGATGGGCACGGTCGCTCGCATTCTGAAGGTGATCAGACTGAGCTCGGGTAACTACAGCGTTGTCCTGCAAGGCGTGGCGCGCATGCGCATCGTCGAAGAGCTCGAGACGCGCCCCACAGTGCGCGCGCGCATCGAGCGCATCGTAGAGAAACCCGGACGCGACGTCGAAATCGAAGCGTTGATGGTGCACCTACGCGAAGCTGCGCGCAGATTGATGTCGATGTTGCCGCAGCTACCGCGCGAAGCGGCGCAAGCACTCGACAATGTGCAAGATGCAGGCGCGCTCGCGGATTTGGTCGCGTCAAACCTTCCCATCACCACAGCGCTCAAGCAGGGCGTGCTCGAGCTGCGCGATGTGCGTGAGCGACTCCGTAAGGTTTCCGAACTGCTCAATCGTCAGTCCGAGGTGCACCGGGTCAAAGCGGAAATCTCGACGATGGTGCAGGAAGAAATGTCGCGGTCTCAGCGCGAGTTCTTGCTGCGCCAACAGATGCGCACAATCCGTCGCGAGCTCGGTGAAGGTGAGGACGACGAGGACGAGCTCGAGCAACTGCGCGATCGCGTGGCACGCGCAGAGCTCCCGATCGAAGCCGAACGCGCCGCCAAAAAGCAGCTCAGTCGCATGCGCACGATGGCGCAAAGCGGCGCGGAGTATCAGGTCGCGCGCACATACGTGGAATGGCTCGCGGATTTGCCATGGGGTCGATCGACGCCAGACAGACTCGACGTGGGCGAAGTAAGGCGCGTGCTCGACGAAGATCATCATGGCCTCGATCGCGCCAAGCGTCGCATCGTGGAGTTCATCGCTGTCCGCAAATTGCGGGCAAGTCAGCGCGGTCCGATCTTGTGTCTGGTGGGCCCGCCCGGCGTAGGAAAGACTTCGCTTGGTCGCTCGATCGCGCGCGCCACCGGTCGTCAGTTTGTGCGCGTAGCGTTGGGAGGCGTGGTCGATGAAGCCGAAATTCGCGGCCATCGCCGCACGTATGTGGGCTCATTTCCCGGTCGCTTCGTCGGTGCGTTGAAGAAAGCTGGCGCCAAGAATCCCGTGCTCGTGCTCGATGAGATCGACAAGCTCGGCAAAGACAATCGCGGCGATCCGGCGAGCGCTTTACTCGAAGTGCTCGACCCCGAACAGAACAACGCTTTCGTAGATCATTACTTGGAAGTGTCCGTCGACTTATCCCAGATATTGTTCATCGCCACCGCCAATCGACGCGACACGATTCCAGGTCCGTTGCTCGATCGTATGGAAGTGATCGAGCTGCCTGGCTACACGCGCGAAGAAAAGAAGTCGATCGCCAAGCAGTTCCTGATTCCCAAGCAGCTGAGCGAGCACGGCCTCACACCTGAGCGTTTGGATTTCACGCCCGATGCCGTCGACTTCATCGTCGATCACTACACGCGCGAAGCTGGCGTACGCACGCTCGAACAACGCGTGGCAGCTGTATGCCGCAACGTGGCCGTGCGTATCGCTAAAGGCGAAGACGTCTACGTCACCTGTGATCCGCAAACCGTGCAGGAAACGCTTGGACCGCCCACGCACGAAAAGGAAGTGGTCGAACGCGCAGCGGCAGTGGGCGTATCAGCCGGCTTGTCGTGGACGCCCGCGGGCGGCGAGCTGATGTTCATCGAGTCCATGCGCATGCCGGGCAAGGGCCACACGCATCTGACCGGCCAAATGGGCGACGTCATGAAAGAGTCGGCCGCGGCGGCGTTCACGTATCTGCGGGCACGCGCCACGCGCTTTGGCCTCGAGCCGGACTTTTTGTCCAAGCTCGATGTGCACATCCATCTCCCGCAAGGCTCCATTCCCAAAGATGGTCCGTCGGCGGGCGTCGCCATCCTCGTGTCGCTCGCCTCGATGCTGACTGGCATCAAAGTGCGGCCCGACGTGGCAATGACCGGTGAAATCACCCTGCGCGGCAACGTACTGCGCGTGGGCGGCATCAAAGATAAATTCCTCGCTGCTCATCGCGCGGGTGTCATGCACATCGTGATGCCCAAGCTCAATGAGCCCGACCTCGACGAAGTGCCCAAAGAAATACGCGAAGCCATCACGATTCATCTCGTGACACGCGTGGATGAGGTGTTCGCGATCGCGCTCGAACGCTCGCCGCTCGTGGTCGAGGCTGCGCTTCCCATGCCTGCGTGATAGGACGGGGCCACTCGTCCTCTGCCGTGCCCGTGCCTCGCAAAACCTTACGCGCAAGCTCTCCGCTGACCTTACGATCGTTGCGCTGGGGCGTGGCATTCGCGACCGTCACAGGCATGGCGCTATGCGCGATCCCGCTGTTCGGTACCTTGGGACCTGAGGGTGCGCTGGTACTGGGCGTGCTCGTGCCGCCATGGGCTGCGGCGATCGGCGCGCGGCTCGCAGCGCGTGCTCAAGCCGATGCGCGCGGCCTGGAAACCAAGGTCGCGAGCAGCGTGTTGCTATGCCAAGCCGTCGCGTGCGCTTGGGGCCTGGTCGCCGTTCCCGTGCTGTTGCTCGCGCTCAATGCGCTGCGCTTCAAGACGTGCGAGCCGTTTGCTGGGCTGTCGTTCCTTGCCCTCGGCCCTTGGGCAGGTTGCACGCTTGCGAGTGTGATCGGTGTCGCGCTTGGCAGTACTACGCGCCGGGCTTGGCTTACGACCATGCTCGCAGCCGCCGCGCCTATCGTCGCCATCGTCAAGACGCTTTACGATTTGTGGAGCACGCCCGGCATCTTCGCATTCGGGCACTTTTTCGGCTATTTTCCGGGCACTTTCTACGATCGTCGCGTCGAAATTCCGGCGGCTTGGCTGCAGCAGCGCGGGCTGAGTCTGTTGGTTGGCGCAGCCCTCTGGGCACTCGTCACCGCGTTGCGCGACCGGCGCACGGGTGTGCTTCGACTGCAGCGCGGGCACGCACATCCGCTCGTCTTGTCGCTCGCGATCGTAGCGACGTTGGCAGCGATCGTGTTCGAGCGCTCTTCGCTCGAACGCGGCGAACACACGAGCAACGCGCTGATCGAAGCACGCCTTGGCCTGGCCATTCAAAGTGCACGCTGCCGCGTCGTGGTCCCCCGTGAGCTCGATCTGCAAGAAGCGCAGCGACTGGCCGGGGATTGCGACTTCCGCGTGGGCCAGCTCGAAAGGCGGCTCGGCGTGCGCGAAACAGCTCGCATCACCGCGTTCTTCTTTCGCTCGCCCAACGAAAAACGCGAGCTGATGGGTGCCGCGCGCGTGTACATCGCCAAGCCTTGGCGGCGCGAGGTGTACTTGCAGCTCGCAGACTTTCCGCACCCCGTGCTCGCCCACGAGCTCGCGCACATCGTCGCGCGTCATGCTGCGCGCGGGCCGTTCGGTATTGCTGGGCACTTTGGCGGATTGATTCCCGAACCTACGCTCGTGGAAGGGCTGGCAGTAGCGCTCGAACCCACGCCGCGCGACGAGCTTACTATTCATCAGTGGGCCAAGGCCGCGCAGCAAGCCAAGGTCGCGCCGCCTCTGCGAGCGCTGCTGGGCGCCTCATTTTTCGGCAGCAATCAGGCGCTCGCATACACGCTGGCCGGCAGCTTTCTGCGTCACATTCTGGATACACGGGGCCAGCAAGCCGTGCGCGACATCTATGGTTCCGGCGACGTGGTCGGCGTACTCAGTCAGCCGTGGGATGCACTTGAAGCGGAGTGGCGAGCCGCGCTCGAAGCGGTGCCCTTGCCGCCGCACGCTCAGGCTCTCGCGGAAGCGCGCTTCGAGCGACCTGGCGTGTTCTCACAGGTGTGTCCCCATACCGTGGAGCGGCTCGAAGCCGAGCTTTCGGGTGCCTTGAGCGCGGGCGATACAGAGCGCGCGATCGCGAAATGTCGCGCGGTGCTCGACATCGATCCGCACGACACCAACGCGCGCGCCACGCTGGTAGGCACCCTCGCACGCAGCGGCGATGCGCGCGGCGCCGAAAGCGAGCTTGTGCGCCTGAACGGACCACCACGCGCGCCGTCCCCGATCGTGTCCCGTGCTCGCACGGGTCTCGCCGATGCCGCATTTCTGCGCGGCGATTACGCGCAGGCGGAGCGAGTCTACAAGCAGCTTCTTGCCGAGCCGCTCGCCCAAGCCGAGCTGCGTCAGATCGAGGTCAAGCTCCTCGGACTCGAAGCAGGTGACCCCGTGCGACGTTGGATTTCCGAGCTCCTGATCGGCATTCCCGGACGCAACACCGACACGCGTACCGCGATGTACGCGATCCAGCAGATCTCAAGCCTGAGCAAAGGCGGCCTCGGCCCGTACCTGGAAGCGCGCCAACTGAGCACGGCCGGCCGTCACGACTTGGCCAAACCACTCTTCGACGAAGCCTTCGCCCGCGGTCTAGCCACGCGCAAACTACGCGTCGAAGCCCATCGGCAGCGCGGCCTGTCTGCATTCGCGCTGGGCGAGCTCGATGACGCCGCACACAGCTTTGCCGCCATCGAGGCCCTCAGCGACGCAAGCCTGGCCGAAAAGCTCGAAGCGCAAGACTGGAACGAGCGCATCGCCTCTGCAAAGCGCTAGCGCTCCCAGCTGAGCATGCGTCAAGCGATCTCTAGCGCCGTATTACGCCCGCAGAACGCTTGAAAATGACCTTACTTACTCGCCTTCAACACGACGAATCGCATGGCTTTGAACTCAGCCTGGCCCATCGTGTACAGGACTTCGACCAGGGTTCGATACGGCGTGCGCTTGTCGGCGATGATCTGAACTTCGCCGCGGAACGGCCGCGTGGGCTGACTCTGCGCAATCAGCTTCAAACGATCGCGATGCTGCTGCAGCACTGTCAGCAGCGGTGTCACGAGAAAGCCGTTAGCGCCGCCCTGCTTCTGACTCGGATCGACCTGACCATTGCGCAACGACAGCGACTGCTTGCTCTCGACCGAAATCTCGTTAGCCGAGATCGTGATCGAAAGCGCAGGCAGCACTTCCTGCTTGGCGATCGAATTCGGGATTTGCAGCTCGGGGCTCTCCATCACGTTCGCCGCGCTCGACTGCGCAAAGCTCTGGATCAAGAAGACGAGCAAGATCGTCATCATGTCCATCATCGGATACAAGTTGAGGCCCAGCTCCTCGTGGGGCACGTGCTTGGCAAGGCGGCGCCGAATGATGCGCTTGACCTGGCGAGTCGTGGCCTGGGGCTGATTTTCTTCCGACAAAGCTCAGCTCCTTCAGGTGCCCGACAACGGCACCGCTATAGCGGGGGCGCCCAACAACAGGCACCGAGAACGAAAGATCAACGAACGCCTGCGGACAGCAACACGTCAGGGAACAACTTTGCCTTATCGTCACCGCGCAACGCGTCCATGGCTGCCACCACGTGCACGTATTCGATCATGGGATCGGCGCCGATGATGACTTCATGTTCGTCGGCGTAGGCCTCGACTGCTTTGATGCGCGACACGCACTCAGTAAGGGCCACCCAATCGTAGTCAGCGCCCTTTTTCGGCACCGTAGTGACGCGGCCTGATGCGATATCCTGACAGCCAGGCGCAAGCTTGCCGCCCGAACCGGTGACGATCACGCCGTTGTCCGTCACCGTCACGTTGAGGTTGAGCCCGGGCGTCGTCTTCTCACCGGTTGGCTTACCCCCACGCCCCAACTGCGGAAGCTGCGCCTCGATCTGCGCGATGGCCAATACCGCTTCCGTCGTCGCGAGCAAAAACATGATCAAGTTCACGACGATGTCGAGGAACGGAATGATGTTGAGCTCGCCCGCCATCTCGGAAGGGTCGAGATCGTGAACTTTCGTGCGCCT
>JBKJIA010000223.1:0-55165 GCA_046598735.1 Polyangiales bacterium | reverse complement strand
TAGGGCTGACCCGCCTTGCCCAGATGCTGAACAATCAGCTCGACAAACTGGTGGTGCTCGCGGCCTTACCGTCGGTGTCGTTTGGCACCTATTACCTTGGCGCCCTGGAGGTGCAGCTAGTGCCCATGCTCTGTCAAACCGTGTTGTCGGTCATGATGCCCGAGCTGGTGGCCGAGCACGATCCCAAGCGTCTGCTCGCGATCTTCCATGCTTCCGTCGCGAAGCTCTGCCTGTTCGCCTTACCGTGCTTCGCTTTCCTCTTTGCGTTTGCCGAGCAGGGCATCGTCGCGCTTTATGGCCCGCAACATGCTGCGGCAGCCGTGCCATTCCGCATTTTTCAACTGCTGTTGCTTCATCGCTTCACCAACTACGGTCTGCTGTTTCAGGCACTGGGCAGACCGCGCGTGCCATTCTTAGCGTCGCTCCTGATGTTGGGGTTGAACGTACCGCTCAGCTTCCTGCTCGTACGCAGCTTTGGTCCGAACGGCGCGGCGGTCGCCACGGTGACGGCCCTCTACCTATCCACCGTCTATACCTTCGTGGAGCTGCATCGAGCCTTTTCCGTGCCCTGGTCACAGCTTCTACCTTATGGCGCCTACATACGGACACTTACTGTTGCTGGCTTGTCACTTGGCCCTGCCTGGCTGGTGCAGTCGTGCATGTCACCCCACGCGCTTTCCCTGATCGTCACGTTGCTTGTCTATCTCGTCACGTATTTCCTGCTGGGACGTGCGAGTGGCGTCATTTCGAACACGGATGCTTTGTTTGTGAGCGACATGGCGCGCCTGCGCTTTTTGCAGGCGAAGCACAGCGCCTAAAGGGCGATATGTTTCATCCAAATGAGCTCGTGCACTGGCTTGAGACACGCACCAATCGAAAGCTCGGAAGTGGCGTCGATGAGTCTGCGTTTTGGTCACTGTACTCAGAGCGCGGCATCGCGTTGCGCGAGGAACCGGCCTCGATCACGCGCGCCACCGAGAACAGGTGTGACCTGTTGGTGGTGCTTACCACGTACGCGCGGGCAAGCTTGTGTCTGCGCAAGCTGCAAACCTTACCTGCACTGATCGACGCCTGTGAACATAAGCTAAATGTGCATGTCCTCGTGCTCTGCGATGCGTCGCGCGAGGACTACGGGGCGTGCAAGCGAGCCGGTCGTGAGCTGTTCGGTGAGCGCATCACCTTTCTGGAGGCCAACGAACGCCTCGGTAAGGCAGGCTACTGGAAGACCTACCAGACTGCGTTCCTGGCTGCCAAGCACTTGCAACCCAAGCACACCTTGTTCCTGCAGGACGACGTTCAATACACGGCAAGTATGCTTCAGGATGCTTACCATCTTTGGTCGCAGACCGAAGACGACGCACAGCGTCGCGTGATCTACCTATTCTCGTCCGAGGACGATGAGCCAGAGGGACGCTGGATCCGTTACAAGCGACAGATCTGCGCCACACAGGCGCTGCGACGCACGCAATGGTTCGACCTACAGGCCTATTTGGTCGACCTGTGCTTCTTCGAGCAGCTCGCCTACCGCATGGTTCCCGTGTCGCAAAACCGTTGGCGCCGCAGACCCAGCCTTTCGAGCGGGGTGGGGGCCCAGCTTACCCGTCGCTTGTTCGGCCAGTGCAACGTCTACCAGGCGATGCCACCTCTCGTGCTCCACGGCGCCCACTCCAGCCAAATGAATCCGGAGGCGCGTTCCGTACGCAGCCTCGACAATCTGCGCATGATCACGCGCTTTGCTCAACCTGTGATCTGCTGACTTTCACCTTGCTTTGTCGAAAAGGAACCTTTCATGATCCGAGCAGCGCTTGCGATTCGATGCACGGTTGCGATCTACCTATGTACATCGCTCGTTGCCTGCTCTGGGCGCGAGCACGCGCTCGACGCGGAGGCCAACTCCGACCGGGGGGGGCGGGGCAGTGATGCACTAAAGTGCGATAAGGTGCCCACGGCTTACGTTTGGTATGGTGAAGGCGACTCCGACGGTGCGAGCGCCGGGGCGCGGGAGCTCTTGGCTAAAGCAGGCTTTGTCGTGCGCGACTTGCCCCGCGATAGGTCACCATGGGAGTTGCGCGGCCTGATCGTGCTCGGCTCGTTTGCCAGCCAAGATAAGTCCTATACGAGCTACATGAAGGAGTATGGCGAAGCACTCTACAACTTCGTCGACAAGGCCAATATTTTGGTCGAATTCGCCCAGGATGCCAGCGCGGAGCTGGAGCCTGCCTTTTTGCCAACGACCCACGGCGCGCGACGTGGCCACGCGAGCTTGGATGAGCTTACTCTGCTCACTCCTGGTAGTGCATTGGTGCAGGGAGCCCACACGCGTGCAGCCCAGCTCGACTGGCGTGGGCCTGGCAAGGTTGACGCAGCATTCCTTTCCCAGGACGGCTTCGAGGTGCTGGTGGCTTCAGACGATGGCAAGAAAACACCGGCTCTCATGGAGGGCGCCTACGGGCAAGGGCGCTTTGTGCTGAGCGCCTTACCCTTCGATTTGCCAGGCGAGCGTTCGCTCGAAGAGGAGATGTTTCGCAGTCGGCTGTTTCAGAATCTTTTCGATCACACCAAGAACGTGTGTGGACGACATACCGAAGCCCTGAACATTCACTCCGACGGCGCCGCAGGCGTATTCGATCCACGGTCGTCCATGATCGCGGTGCTACCTGATACTCAGGTCTACTCGTTGCGCTATCCGGGGCTGTTTCACGCGCAGACGGCTTGGATTGCCGACAACGCGGCCGAGCGCGACATCCGCTACGTCTTTCACCTGGGCGACATCGTCAACAACAATACCGATCTGGAATGGAGCCGTGCTTCGGCCGCGATGGAGACCCTGCACGGTACGGTATCTTATGCGATCGTGCCCGGGAACCACGACTATGGACCTTCCGGCGATGCCTCTACGCGTGACACGCTCTTCAACGACTACTTTGATTTCGAGACCCACGCGGCCATGCCAGGGTTTGCCGGCGCGTACGAGCCGGCCAAGCTCGACAACACTTACCATTTGCTGTCCGTGGGAGGACACGACTACGTGGTGTTGGCGCTCGAATGGGGCCCGCGCAATGAGGTGCTTGCGTGGGCGAACGACATCATGGACGCCCATGTCGACCGCGAGGGCATCCTGATCACCCACGCCTTTCTGAACAACAACAACCTGCGCTACGACCACAAAGACAAGAAGCATCCGCAGGACTACAACCCCCACGAGTATAAGACGCCCGGCGGTGTCAACGATGGCGAAGAGATCTGGCAGAAGCTGGTGCGCAGGCATCGCTTCGTACTGACCATCAATGGTCACGTGCTGGGAGACGGCGCGGGCTACCGTCACGATTTGACGGACACGGGCACCACGTGCCACCAGGTCTTGGCGAACTATCAGATGCGTAACCTGGGAGGAGAAGGCTACATGCGCTTGCTCGAGCTCATGCCCGATGGAACCACCGTACGGGTGTGGTCTTATTCTGTGCTCTATGATGACTTTCTCGGAGACAGCGAGCAGGAGTTCGTGTTCGAGCTTGACTCACACTGACTCGCTCGTGCCTTTTCGTGGGCATGTAGGCGTGACGCGGACGTTGCTGAACTGAAGCCGGGCCGTTGCCTCCTTGCAAAGCATGCCCCGTAAGGAGGCGCTGGAGGTTCATTCCAATGCGTACCTCGCCGAGCACCGTGTTCGCATTTGCGATCGAAGACTCGGCCCTGGGCTACGAGCCCCAGGCGCTCGAGCTTGCGATGGACGTACGCCCCTTGAGCCGTATCAACACGGTCATTCCCGGCTCCTTCTTGCCGGTGCCGGTATTGCTCTTTGGCGGCGACTTCCTGCCGGTGTCGGCGATTGATGTCGCGAGCCTGCGCCTGGCAAGTGGCCGGGCGTCACTTGTTTGTTACCCCATCGCCATAATTCTACCAGTGGTTGAAACCAGGGGAGCCTTCACCCTGAGTGGACCGGGGTAGGCGCAGGCTACGCGGGATGGTGCGTGCTACCAGCGTCCCATCATGCGCGCGCTCACGTTCCTGACGCTTCTTACCTTACTGTTCTGTCCAATCTTGAGTGGCTGTGCCGGCTCGCGGCTTGGCACTGGTAGCGCTGGTTTCTGCAAAGCAGAAAGCGCGCACTTCGTGCTCTACGTCGACGAAAGCTGTCAGCGTGCCAGCGCGCGAGTCGTGGATCTCGAAAACTGGTTGTCCGCACTCTCCAAGCTAGGCTGGGGTGGTTTTGGCTGGGGAACCTCCGCTCCGCTGCGCTTGAACGTCGGGATGCTGTCCCATGAGCGCGACTACGAGCGCTACGGTAGCAGCGGTACCGGCGGCTTCTTCGACGAGGACGTGCTGATGGAGCCCTGGGTGGTCATGCCTGCCTCGCCCATCTATCAAGCCGACACGCTCAAACACGAACTCGTCCACTACATCGCCTTCCAATCGATCCCCCAGCAACCGGAATGGTTCGCGGAAGGGGTCGCGACGTATTTCACGACAGCAAGCTTTGATAGCGAGGGAAGGTTCGGCATCGGAATACCCCACCGGAAAATCTTTAACGCGATCTTCGATTGGGGGATCCTCGACGCGAATGACATTCTGCATCCTTCGCGTCCGGTCAGGCATTCTACCCGTTTCTACGCGTCAAGCTGGCTATTGGTCCACTACCTGATGTCGGAGCGACCCGCCGACTTTGAGGAGTATCAGGTGCGTCTGGCGCGTGGCGTCCCCTTCGACCAGGCCTTCGCCGACTCATTCCACGACCTCAAGCCGGACATCATCAATGCCACCCTGCACAGCTACCTCTTTAAGGGTTCGTTCGCTCGCTTTCGCCATCCGATCGAGCAAGTTCGTAGGGTTCCCGTCCAAGCCCACGTGCTTTCTCGCGCGGAGGAGCACGCGCTTCAGGGGACCTTATGGCTGAGTGGCTGCCGGGATTGCACTGCAGAAGAGCAGCGCAAGCGAGCCGACCGAGCCTTCGCTGCCGCGCTTGATCTTGACCCAAGCCAGCTTCAAGCGTCGGTCAGAAAGCTTGCGTATTATGCTAAGCACGTCAGTCCATCGGCGCTTGCCGAGGCACGCGCGCTCGCACTGCGGCACCCTGACGAATGGACAGCCTGGGCCACTTACGCCTTTGTTGCCAATACCGAAAAGCGCTTGGACGACGGGCTTACCAATCCGGATCCCATCGCCGAGCTGGACCGGTTAGTGCCGCGTCACCCATACACATGGATCCTGAAGGCCCATCGCGAGGCAAATTCGCATATCAAACCGCGCGCCGTTAGAAGCGCTCAATACGCCATCCGCCTGTCGCCGCAGAGTTTAACCGTACTAAACCATGCCATCGACGTCTATGCCAAGGTGAACGCGTGCCAGGAGCTTACGGGCACCATCGCCTCCCTGCGGCAGCTTGAGTACTTTCGGTTGAATGAACAGGAGGAGACCAATTTGAAAGGTATGGTTGACAAATGCCGTGTCTCAACGGCCGCCGATCAGACCTTAGTGGCGCCATGACAACTTTGTCAGCTCGGGCTCCTGTCCTTCGGGAGTCACTATCGGCTCGAGAGTCGCAACGGGAATCATGCCGCCGTCGTACTCGACCTCGAGCTCAAGGTCCGCCCCACCTCGGCGCCCGTGATCATTCGCTGCAGCTTGGCCACGGCCTCGGCGCACGATTCATCGCTCGCCAAGTCCACAACCTTCTCTTCGAGCGCGAGCGAGCGCCGTTCGACTCCGGGACCGAGCCAGCCATGCAGTGGCCGCAGCTGCACTGGCGATGCGTTGCTTTGGCTTGGCGATATCGAACATCCACGTACGTTTGGATCATCCCGAGGCCCACCGCCTCCTTCCTCACGTTTTGCCGGCCCGCTCACAAATCGCGTCGAGCCTCCGCCCGTCGAGGCCTTGCTCCGCAAACGCTTCAGTTGCAGCGTTAATCAGGGATTTCCGCGTTTCTGATTTTGGACTCGTCCCCGAATCGGGATGCAAGCGGCCACCGGGTGGCGTGGGCATCGTCGATACGCGAGGTGGTGAAGTTCGCCCTCACGCCCGCCGGACGCTCGGTTCTAGATAAGGTGCCACAGCGGCGCCCTGCGTGGCACCTATCGCGTCAGGCGCTCCTTGATGCGAGCGCGAGCGCCAAATCCGTCCAGGAGAGACGGCTATTTCCTAAGGAACTGGACGAAATCACCAGAATCGGATCGGTGCGAGCTGCCGTGCCGGCAAGACGCTCAGGTGGTGTTCATAATTCCATGGGGGCGACTCCTGCCCTATTTGGCGGAAACCGGCGATTTCTTCGCGGGAGCGCGAAGGATGTGCATCGCCCGCGCAGTAAGGTCGGGAGTAGCATTGCGATTTTCCGGTGCGCCGGCGTGCGGGGCCCTCCCAACGAAAGCAGCACGGACAACCGAGAAGGAGACGACATGCAAGCACAGCGAATGGTCGAAGTTAGTGGGAAGCGCCCTATGCGAATCTGGGGGCGAGCCCTGGGTGCCATGCGAGCGATCTCTGCGAGTTTGGCGCTCGTCACCGCCGCCGGCTGCGCGCCGGTTTACGAGACAGATGCGAGAGACGGGACCGGTGATACCGCGTCGGAGGTGGACTCCCAACAGTGGGCCTATAGTGTGCTCAGCACCCTTAGCTACTCGATCTTGCGCGAGTACGATCGTGCGGCGCAGACGCAAGGGGCTAACATTCGCTACCCAGTCTGCGTCAGCGCGGAGTTCGGCATCACCACGCCGCAGCGTCAAAACCTGCTGGCGCTTGAACAGCGAGCCATCACCGCCTGGAATAACGCTCTGAAAGGCCAGACCGGCTGGCGAGTCCAGAACATTCAGCTGTATATGGTGGGTGGTGCGACACCGGCCTCCTGCCCAACCTCGACCGATGGGCTACGCGTGTACAGGCTCAAGGTGCTTGCGAACATCAACCGCGGTTCCGCGGACTTCTACAACTACACCAACAACATTGGTCGCAGTGAATTCCAGACCGGAGATGTCAAACGCGAGATGCACGAATACGGTCACCAGGTCGGACTTGGTGACACCTACACAGAGGCTGGCTACGAGACACCCATCAACCAGCCTCCGAGCATCATGAACCTATACTACAACGTGCAGGGGCTTACCCAGGATGACATCGACGGCGTGCGTCAGATCTGGACCATGATTCGCACCAACTCCAACAACCCCTGCGCGCCCGGGTACGGGCCGGGGCAGGCCACGCTGAACCGAAACAACCATCGCTTCTGCGTCAAGACCAACGGCGGGGGAACTACCGGAGGCACCACCGGAGGTACCACGGGCGGCGGCCAGTGCGTGGATACCAACAGCAGCTGTAAGAGCTGGGCGAGCTCGGGAGAGTGCACCAAGAATCCGAGCTACATGCTCACCTCATGCTGTGCAAGCTGCAAGACGCCACCTACCCAGTGCACGGATTCCAACACCAACTGCAGGAGCTGGGCGAGCTCGGGAGAGTGCACCAAGAACCCGAATTTCATGCTTACTTCATGCTGTGCGAGCTGCGCCGCGCGCTGAACGCTGGCGACCCGAGACGCGCAAGATGAGCGAACGCTCGCCGCATGCGCGGACATATGCAGAATGTGCATCCAACGGTGAAGGGACCATGGTGCCAGTCTCATAGAGGAGTCAGACCCATAAGCCGCACAAGAGCGGTTCCCGCCGGAGCTCTTCTGAATATTCAGCCGGAACCCTAGTTATATGCTGTCACGCTGCTGCACCAGCTGTCGTTAGGCATCGTGCGTGGAGGATGCCGTCGGGTCGGACATTAGGGCAGAGCGGGACATGAACTGTCCCTGGACCGCTCGAATCCTTCAATAGAATGGGAGTCTAAGATGTTGTCCTCCACCCCCAAAGCGATCGGCCCCAGCGGCGCAGCCGATCATCGGTGAACGGGTGGGCATCGCGCTCAAGCCGATGCTGCCATAGGGGGGGCATGGGTGGGCATGGGTGTCCGGACAAAGTAATGACGTGAGTCCAAGTTCGTGCCCGCGAAGGCCCCCAGCTCCAGCCGAAATCCGGAGATCGCCTACTCGCCACGCGCGGCACCTTGAAGCACGCTTAGCAACAGGGACTCAACAAACGAGGCCTTCCACGCGCGACCTTGAGCTTGCGACAGAACCGCCGTGCTTCTTTGCAGCTCGCGGCACTGTGCCGGCTCTGTGACGCGGCAGTGATAGTTGTCATGCGCAGGCAGAAGCCGTTGACGATGATCATGCCAGTCAGGGACAGTCCGCGCAGGAGAAACCATGAAGGCATTGAAGCGCACTTTCTCGCGAGCTGCGGCACTCCAGCTTCTGTTCATTCCCGCCGTCTGCGCAGCTCAAGGAGTGGGTACCAGTTCCTACGCCGCCGCCAACGTCGTAGAGGACATCGTTTGACGATAACGTCGGGCAATCCGCCTTTGGCCCGCCGGATGGGACTTTGCTGTTCGGCTTCATCAACGGAGACTCGGGACCCGCTCCTGACGAGGCAGGCTTTCTCTTTGGAAAGCGTCTGACGTCGACTGGACAGACAGGGGAGCTGAAGACCCACGGAGTGGGCGGCTCTGGCTGCAAGGATGGGTTGGTTTCCCTAACCATCAAGCCTCGGTAGAGATACGCGGCCAGCGCCTCCTCGCGCCAGCGCTCAAGGTCTGCCTCGTGAATGGGCGCGATCCACCTTGGTATAGCCAGCGCCGCTGAGTTGTTGCGCAGAGGTCGCGCGCTCAACGCACTGTCGTAACGCGGCGGATGAAAAGCATGTGTCGTCCGGCGTCCGCGCGCCATGCAAGTTGGCCCGGGGCCGACTCGCTCCCGTCGCGCGGCAACTCGTCGCGGACAGGAGATAGACAGATGAATCGCAGCACACGCTACAACGCGAAGAGCGCCCGCACGGCGCTGCAGTCCCACGGAGTGAGATGTGCGCGGCTCGGAGCGCTTACGGTCGCACTCGGATTTTCGGCGTCTTGCGTAGGCGGCCCGGACTCGGAGCTTGCGCTCGATACGGCAGGACTCAGGACCAATCCGGCGATCATCATCAGCGAAGTCTACGGAGGCGGCGGCAACAACGGTGCCACTCTGACCCATGATTTCATCGAGATTTTCAACCGCAGCAGCCGGCCGATCTTGCTGGCTGACTACTCGCTTCAATACACGAGCGCCACGGGAGTGACTCTGCTGGGAGCTAATTCCGCGCTGATTACCGAGCTGCCGGGAGTGACGCTGCTGCCCGGGCAGTTTTTCCTCGTCCAGGAAGCACAGGGCAATGGCGGCACCACCGCCCTACCAACTCCGGACCAGATCGACCTTACACCGATCGCCATGAGTGGAACGGGCGGCAAGCTCGCACTCGTGAGCGGCACGGAACCCCTTGGTTGCAATGGCGCCCCCACCGCCTGCACGCCGGAAGCTGCGGCGCGTATCATCGATCTCGTTGGCATCGGCAACGCGAGCTTCTTCGAAGGGACTGCGGCCACTCCGGCGCCGGCCAACGCCACCTCCGTAGCGCGTATCGCCGCCTGCGTTGACAGCAACAACAATGCAGGAGACTTCGCGGTCGGCACACCCTCACCCAGCAACAGCGCAACGCCGCTAACCCCCTGCGCACCTGCAGCCGATGCCGGCGCCATCGATGCCGGACCGGATGCGGGAGGATCCGACGCGGGAGTTGACGCAGGACCGAACGCGGGAGGAGTTGATGCAGGAGTCGACGCCGGCCGGCTCGTCTACACACGCATTCATGACATCCAGGGGCGTGCTCACCTGTCTGGGATGGTTGGGCAGACTGCCAGCAACGTGCCGGGCATCGTCACGGTGGTGCGCTCCAACGGCTTTTACCTTCAAGACGCCGAGCCCGACGCGGATGACGCTACCTCCGAGGCACTGTTCGTGTTCACCAGCACTGCGCCGACTGTAGCGGTTGGAGACTCGATCTTGGTGGACGGACGCGTGTCCGAGTTTCGCCCCGGATGCGGTGCGAGCTGCGCTCCGAGCAACAGCGCCTACAATGGCCTGACCATCACGCAGCTCGAGCGTCCCACTCACGTCGCGATCTTGGCGCGAGCACAGGCATTGCCGGCGGCGACGCTGCTTGGCGAAGGTGGCCGTGCCATCCCTAACCGGAGCATCGACGACGACACCAGCGGACCGGACGTCGAGATCGGTCCGACTGCGTTTGACCCAGCGAGTGATGGCCTCGATTACTTCGAGAGTCTGGAAGGCATGCGCGTCCAGCTCAACGACGCAGTCGCGACCGGACCCACCCAGCGCTTCGGTGCGACTTCACGCGATCTAACTGTCTTGGCGGACAATGGCCGGAATGCGGGCCTACGCAGCGAAGGCTCCGGCGTAGTCATCGCGAGCGATGACTACAATCCTGAGCGCATCTTCCTCACGAATACGCTTGTATCGGATCTGCCGCTCGTGAATGTGGGTGCCCGCTTTCCCGGTGTCATCGAGGGCGTGATCGACTACAGCTTCGGCAACTTCAAGCTGCTGTTCACCACAGCACTGCCTCGAGTTGCGCCTTCGTTGCTGGCTCCCGAAGTAACGAGCCTAGCTCCGGCTACGGCCAGCGAGCTGAGCATCGCGACCTTCAATGTCGAGAACCTGAGTCCGCTCGATCCGGCGGCCAAGTTCGCGGCCCTGGCCGCTCTTATCGTGCACAACCTGGCGGCCCCCGATCTGCTGGCCCTCGAAGAGGTCCAGGACAACAATGGTCCCACCAACGACGCGATCGTGGATGCGTCGCAAACATATGCGGCCCTGATTGCCGCCATCAGCGCGGCAGGCGGTCCACTGTATGACTTCCGCAGCATCGACCCGGTCGACGACCAGGACGGCGGTCAACCAGGAGGAAACATCCGTGTTGGCTTCCTGTTCCGTACTGACCGCGGCCTGTCGTTCGTCGACCGCGCCGGTGCACTTTCAGACACTGCCAACAGCGTCGTAAATGCAGGAGGTGCGCCTCAGCTTGCCTTCAGTCCTGGCCGCCTGGACCCTGCGAACACCGCCTTCCGGAGTAGCCGCAAGCCGCTGGCGGGTGAGTTCATTTTCGCGGGGCGACCATTGTTTGTGGTTGCCAATCACTTCAACTCCAAGGGCGGCGACCAACCCTTGTTCGGCCGGTTTCAACCGCCGGTCCTCAGCTCTGCTGCACAGCGTGCGGAGCAGGCACGCATCGTGGCAGCGTTCGTTACACAGATTCGGGCCATCGATGCCAATGCCCACGTCGTCGTGCTTGGCGACATCAACGACTTCGAGTTCTCGGAGGCGGTCAGATTGCTAGAGACTGCTGGGCTCACCGGCTTGGTCAAGACCCTGCCGCCCCAGGAACGTTACTCCTACGTCTTCCAAGGCAATGCCCAGGTGCTTGACCACATCATGGTCAGCCCCAGCTTGCTCGCGCGGACGCTTGGCTTCGATATCGTGCATGTCAATGCGGAGTTCGTGGACCAGGCCAGCGACCACGATCCAAGCGTCGCGCGTGTGCTGTTCTCACCCCCCGCCCAGCGTCTGACTCCCGTGTTCGAGTGCGTTGCGAAGTCAGTGGATGGGCGACTCGCGGCGCGCTTTGGATACAACAATCCAAATGCGTTCCGCGTGTACATGCCGATCGGCAACAACAACCGCTTCATCCCTTCTTCTCCTCTCAATCGCGGTCAGACCGTGGTGTTCGAGCCAGGCCGCCAGCGCGCAGCCTTTGACGTACCGTTCAACGGCTCCTTTCCCTTGGTTTGGCTACTGGAGCGCGGGCTAGCTGTCGGGGTGAACATCCCCTTGCTGCGCTGTCGCTGAAGCACAGATGCTGGAGTGAAATCGAAGCGGACTCGCCGCAACAACTTCGTCAAGCTGAGCGGCACGATCGGCAGCGCGCCCGGCGGCATCGGAGGCATGTCTTTCGACGCCTGGGAAAACGCCGCACTGATCGACACCGGCGAGACCAACCACATCGCGCTCGTGCTGTCCCCCGACGGCGGCTCCTCGAGCTTGAAGCTCTACATCGGCCTGAAGGGTAAGGACTCGAATGGAAGCAGCTCCAACAGCTTCCTGGCGCGCAACGGCCTGGCGTACGGCAGGTGGTACTACCTCAAGAGCTCCCTGCCCGGCAGCGTCGGCAGCACCAACAGTGGCACCTTCGACACCACCTCGGCTGGCGCTCTTTCCGCGAGCAAGATGGAGGACATCGACACGAGCCCAAGCAAACCCGACCGGATCGTCCTCGGCAACCAGAACTCCGGCGTCTTCACCTTCGACTTCGACCTGGTCTTCTCAGGCGGCTTCAGCGCTGGTGCGTCCCGCTTCACAGTGACCAAGATCTCGAGCACCAGCGGCGGCAGCAACAGCGTCGATGCCCCGGACAACGTCGACTGGACGGCGGCCACCAATCTGGCCGGCGTCAGCTACCCGGACGGACTCATCTTCGTCAACGAGGACAACAGCACTGGTGAGATCTGGAGCATGAAGCCCAACGGCAGCAGTAAGGTCCGGGTCGGCCAGACCACTGTGGGCGCGGAATCCAGCGGCATCTTCGATCTCTCGGCGTTCGTGGGCTTCGCGCCCGGCAGCGTTCTGGTCACCAACAATCAGGGCTCGCCGTCGTCGATGACGGTGCTGATCAACCCGAACGCGACGCGAACGAGCGGCTGTGGCGACAGGCTCTGCGACAGCGGCGAAAGCCCACTCAGCTGCGCGGCCGACTGCCCAGTGACCACGGATCAATGTCCGAGCGACCCCGCGAAGACACAGCCCGGAGTGTGTGGCTGTGGCCGGCGCGAACCGTACGACGAGAGCGGATATCGCGATGCCCAGGGCTATACCTGCGCCGGGTGGAAGGGGTACGACTGCTCCCAAGCCGCCGAGAAATACGGATACACGGCGGCCCAGGAAAATGACATCCTGGCGCGTTGCTCGGCCAGTTGTCGAGTGTGTCCCGGAAGCTCGAACGGAGGGGATCAGTGCCCGAGCGACCCCGCCAAGACACAGCCGGGTCAGTGCGGATGCGGCCGCCGCGAGCCGTACGACTTGACTGGGTATCGCGATGCCCAGGGCTATACTTGCGCAGGGTGGCAGGGGTACGACTGCTCCCAAGCGGCTGAGAAATACGGATACACGGCGGCCCAAGAAAACGACATCCTGGCGCGCTGCTCGGCCACCTGTGGAGTCTGCCCAGCGATGTAGCCGAGTCGACATTTTCGGCGCGCCGCGTGCTCTACGATGCAGATCGATTTCCGGACGGTGCCGCCAAGGGCGCGAAAATCTGCACCCTTGCCGTGCAAAGCGGTTGGCTTCCACGATATGTGCGAATCAAGATCGTGAATGCGTGGCGTCTTCAGAGACCCATGCAGTTGGCGTAGTACGTCACTGTGGCGGGCCAATCCGAGAAGATGCCGCGGATACCCACCTGCATGGCGAGTACATCGAGCACATTCAGCATATCCCCATCGTTGTTGATCACCGAGCTGACCGAGCTGTAGTAGTAGCCGCCGCCCGTGACGAGCGGGCCCGAGCGCTCCAGCGTCCAGGTAATGATATCGAGACCGCTCGACTTGGCGGCGACCGCGTACTCGGAGGGCACGATGCGATTCTGAGCATCGAGTTTCACCAGCGCGAACATGGGGGGCGCCACCACGCGTACACCCTGGGCTCTCAGATCCGCCATGCCTGCCACAGCCGCCGTGTAGCCGGCCGCAGTATCCACGCGCGCGTCGAGGAACACAGCCTGCTTACCGAAGCCGGGCGCGCTCTTGATCCAGTACAGAATATCGTTCAAATCGAATGACTGGGCCCACACCCGCTTGGGCGAGATGCGTGCCGCCTTATATTCGTCGATCATCTGTTGGGCGTACTTTTGCTGCGTGTAGTCGCCGTCGAACGGCATGGTCACACTGGGTGACTTCAGCTCGGGCGTGAACTTGAGACCCATCCCGTCGATGAGCGAAATACTCTCCTTGTGGCTCAAGACCGTGCCGCAAGTGGCGTAGAGATCCGTGCGAAAATCAGCGGTGCCACCCAGATATTGAGCCACGGTGGTCGCCTTGGGATCAGATGCGTCCATCTTTCCGCATAGCGTTTTGAATTCTGCCAGGGTGATATCGCTCGTGCAGCAGCTGGCGGAGGCGGCTTTTCCCGCTGCCGGATCAGCCGGGCTGAACGGTTGCGTGCATTTGGCTGCAAGCTCGGGGATGGAAAGAATGTTGGTGGTGATGTGTAGATCACACTGCGAATGGCGACAGACGAGTTGCTTGTCTTTCGTGAAGGTCACGTCGCACTCCACGATGCCAGCCCCCATGCGCGCGGCTGCCATGTACGACTCTCTGGTATGTTCCGGGAACTGCAAGGCAGCGCCTCGATGACCGATGGAAAAGTCGCTGGTTTCGAAGGGGCCTTCGCTGCACTGCGCAAGCTCGCGCTTGAGCTGCCCTTCATCCATGTTGTCGACCAGGAAAAATGGACGCGGCCCAAGCTGAACCTTAGGTGGACGCTTTGCCCCGTGTCCCCACAGGCTCTCGAGCCAAGAAAGGGCGCTGTCGTGCTTGGGTGCACTGGCGCCGAACCCGTTGGCTGCGGCCGCGGTGGACAGGCTCGCGGCTAGGGCCACGCTCGCTGCGAGAACAATCTTAGTCTTCTTATGCTGCATACTTGCTCCTGATTACCCTTGCGGATCCAAGCAGCACTTAAGGCGATGACTGGGCCGAAGCGGTGGCACAGGCGCAACAAGCAAGCACCTTTCGGGTGATTGTTGACCAAGGCGTTCGTGAATGAGTGGCATGGCCCGAGATGACTAAGTCGACAGCGCTGTCGAGCTCATCACCTGCCGCCAAGATGTCGCCAGCCTGGCGAACGATCGTGACATAAGCATGGGCTAATGCCCGTTGTGCTTCGGCACGAGGGGTCAATGCATGCTGTATGAGCTCGAAGCATTTCGCGAAAACCTCGATCGTAGCTATGTCGCGGCCGACATCACGATGGTCGTGGCCCTCCGGTTGCATCAGAACAACCCGTGGATTTTGAATCGCATTCGATCCTTGGGAGGGTACTACGAGCCCGCGCCGGCGATTATCGTTGTGGACCTGGGATCGCAGCATGGTTACCAGGAGCAAGTGGCGCAAGCCTGTCTCGAAGCACACCTGACGCTTCTCCGCGTCGAGGATACGGAAGTCTTTAGTTTGTCTAAAGCTCGCAACTGCGGTGCGGTAGCAAGTGATACCGACCTTCTGTTCTTCAGCGATATCGATTGCTTCGGGGACCGAGATCTGTTCGCGCGCCTTGCCAATTTTGGCAACAGTATGGGTTTGGGTGCGCGCTTCGATCAAATAGTCAATCTGCCTGTCTATCATTTGGGCGAAGAAACTACGGCCGCGTTCTTCCGCGCTCCGTACGCTGCGGAGCGGGCACAGGTCGTGGCACGCGCCATGTGCGAAAGCGTGATCTCCTCTCCCGGGGGCGTGGCTGAGTATGTCGATCCTCATTCGAATTTTTTCCTAATCCGTAAAGACTTCTTCGACTACATGGGCGGCTGCAACGAGGCATTTCGCGGCCACGGCTCGGAAGACTTCGAGTTCCTGTTGCGGCTGTCTATGTACTCGCTGCAATTTCCCACCCCTGACGAGCCGACGCAGGATCTGTTCCGGCCGCGTGCAGGCGATCACTACGGAGCCAAACCTTACTCCGGCTTTCGGCGTCTGTTCGAGCTGATGGCGCTGCCTGCGCAGCTCGCGGGCCTGCGGATCGCGCACCTCTACCACGAGCGCGGCAAGGACACGTCCGGTTGGTACGAGAACAACGATTGGGCGCGCACGCGCTTCTTCGAGCAGGTCGACCCAGTCTTGGCAACGCGCGCCAACCTCATCGACTACGACTGGATGCCGCGCAAGAGGCGCGCACTGGTGCTGATCAAGCAGGAGGCACACGCGGACGTATTCTTCCCGCTGCGCCTGGCAGGTTATAAACTGACCGCCGCGCACGAAGGTGATCCCGCTAGCCTGGAGCGCGCAGCGTTGCTTATCGAAAACGCTGAAGTCGACGCCGTCGCAGTGTTCAATCCGTACATGAAGTCGCACCAGACCCTCAAGCCTCTATTCGATGCTGCGCGCGCCAAAGGGTTGCGCACGATCGTGTTTGAGCGGGGAGCCCTGCCTGAGAGTTGGTACTACGGACCAGATATGTCCTATGCCGATCCAGACTTTGCAGAGCTGGAGTTGTGCGAGGAGGAATTCTCAGACGCCGAGCTTGCCCTGACCGATGCCTACGCGGCGCGCTTGCGCTCGGGAGTCGCGACGTTGGAAGCGAACGGGGACTACGCCGAAACACGGGCTCGCCTAGAGAGCTTTTGCGCGGGTCACCGTAAGATCTGCTTGATTCCATTGCAGCTCCGCGATGACGTGGCCGTGACGCAATTCAACGAGGGGTACCCGAAGCACGATGCTTTCATGCGCGACCTCAAACGCGTAGTGGCACGTCATCCCGACGTGTTGTTTCTGGTCAAGACGCATCCGCTCTCGAAGGAAGCACTCGACCTCGTGGGGCGCAACGTGGTCGATTGCGATGAGTATGACAACATCCACGCCCTGATCGACCTGTCTCATGCTGTGGTTTGCTATAACAGCGGCGTGGGCCTACTGGCCTTGATCCACCAAAGAAGACTCGTCACGGTAGGAAATGCTTTCTATAACCTCCCTGGTTTGGGTGCGCGTGCCACAAGTCTGGATGAGGCCGTAAAGCGGGCATTCGGAGTGGATAATATGACCTTCCATACGCAACCGGTCCGGTTGCTGCTGGCGTGGTTGCTGACGAGAAAGTATTCGTTCTTTCGTGGCGAGTCGGTCGTCCATGAGTTCGCCGCGCGCAAGGCCCACGGCTATAAGAACTTGCTGTGGTATCAGCTCAATCTGGATGGCAAGCACGCGAGTCTACGCGCAGGACTCGACATGCGAGTCGCCGCGAAGTGTCACGCTACCGCTCAACTCGGCGTGGGCGCCGAGCTTGCCGCGCGTGGCCATCACCGTGGCGCTGATCTTCAAAAAAGCGGCCGATACTCGAGTCACGCTGCCCTGACACGATTGCTGCCCTCGCCCAAGTTCGCCAAGTTTGTGCGCGACCCGAAGCGCTTCCTTGAGGACTCTCGCTATGGGGCCCTGCGCATGATCGCGCAGACGTTGCCGGAAGCCATGGGAACGCGCCCCTCCGTACGTAAGCTGCACAAGCTGATCCGCGATCCGGTCGTGTTTCTCGAAGATGCCCGCTCCCCTACTGCCAGGCTCCTCGGCCAGGGTCTCGCGCGCGCGCTCTCCGTGATCTAAGAGCGGCTGGCAGCACGTGATCTATCTAGTCGGCGGTAGCGGTGGTCCGAACTTCGGCGATGAGCTGATCTTACTGCATTGGATTAGGGCGTATCGCGCCGCCGGTTTCGACGACGAAATCGTGGTGGATTGTAAATCAGTTTCGCAATCCGAGCGTCTGCACGGGCGCTCACACCCTGCCTCGCCGCTTGCCTGGGCGAGTCGAGCGCAGGGAGGCGTGCGGTTCGTGCATAGGATCAAGTCACTTACCAAAGGGCGAGGCGGGCTCTTGTCTGCACACGCGGCGCTGGGTGCCGAATTCGTGCGTTGCCACTCCGAACAGTTCAAGCGATCGATGCGCGCCCCCGACGGTATCGATATGAGTCGTTGCCGCATCATTCACTTGATCGGAGGTGGCTATATCAGTGGTGTTTGGCCCAATTCCGGCGCGATTTTGGGCGCATGCGCGCAGCTTAGTCGCCATTTCGATATTCCGGCCGTGGCGACCGGGCTCGGCCTCGAACCATTGTCGCCCAGCGTAGTAGGGGATGCTCGAGCGCTCGATCAACATATCCAGCAGTTCCAGCTCTTCGAGTGCCGCGATCAGGGTAGTTATGCCGCTCTGCGTAGCCTAGGGATTCTTGCCAGTAACTTGCGCGCTGGGCTCGACGACTCATTCCTATGCCAAGCGCAGGGCGCTCTGCGCACTGGCCGGCCCACCCTCCACATCTCGGCATTCGTGCAGCACGAGCAGCACCTGGTAGGTGAGCATGCGCTCCCACGCCTCAAGCAGCTCGCGGCCAGGTATGAGCAAACTGCATTCTGGGTTTGTAGTCCCGGCGATGAAGCCCTCGTCGCACCGTTGCGCAGAGCTCTCGGAGAATTGCATGTGTATGAGCTGCGTGACTTACTATTCGGACCACCCGTGTTGGGCCAGGGTGACTCCCTGCTTAGCTCGCGCTTTCACCCCCACCTGTTGGCAGCACGGGCAGGTATGCGGGGCTACTACTTATCTGTGTCTCCGTTCTATCAGGCCAAGCACGCATCGGTGCTAAAGTTGGGGTCCAAGTTTTCGGACTTTGCGAGCGCTGATCTCGACGCCGAGGCGGGTGGTGGTCTGAGTCTGATCGCAGCGGCTGAGGGCGCCCACCATCGAGCAAAGACCAGGGTGGCAGAGCAGGTGTTTGCTCTGGCAAAGGGGCGAGTCCCTTCAAAAGATCGTACGATACTGAGGCCCGTACGGCGCTACCTACGCGGGACACCGGGCAAGCTTCGGTCGTTCCTGGCCAGTACCGCGCGTCTGCTGACGCGCGTGGAGTCACGCCGCTAGCGAACGCGTTGATTGCAGTGGCCAGGTGCCAGAGCCAGGTGCTGAGACAATGTCGCGGCAGCGCAACAAACGTGTGCCAAAGCTACCTCGACGCTACCGCCGCGCGCGCCCCTAGGATAGCTTGCGCCGCACATGCCGAGAGTGCGCAGTTTGGACTCCGATGCTGGGATGGTGCTGGCGGGCTTCATGCTCGTGGCGATGCTTAGTTGCGAGCGCGCGCCCGCAGACCGCAAGGCACACGAGCCGGATACTCAGCTCAGCCAGGCCGCGCTAGTTCACTACGCTGACTTGGCCTTTGCTCAATATTCCGATGCTGCGCAGCTCGCGCGCGCCCTACTCTCCGCGGTGGACAAGCTTACCACGCAGCCATCGGCAGCCACGCTAGCGGATGCGCGTTCGGCCTGGCTCGCCGCACGGGTACCGTATGCCCAGACCGAGGCATTTCGCTTCTACGATGGTCCCATCGATCGGTTGGAGATGCTGGTGAACACCTGGCCCATCGACGAGAACTACGTCGACTCAGATGACCCCGCCTCACCAGGCGTGATCCAAGCTCAAATATTATACCCCACTCTGTCGGCCGAGCTGCTCTCCAAGCTCAACGCCGAACAGGGAGAGACGAGTATTAGTACGGGCTTCCACGTGATTGAGTTCCTGCTTTGGGGCAAGGACACGGATCCCGCGGGACCCGGGCAACGCTCCTACCTTGACTTCGTTGACTCTCGCGAAACACCGGCTGAGGGCGGCGCCCAAGAGCTTACGTCTGCTAAGTTGGCGCTGGGAGCCAGGCGCGCCCGCTACTTGGGCATTAGCGCCGAGCTGCTCGTCCAGCATCTTGACGAGGTGGCGGCCGCCTGGCGACCGCAGCGTGCGGACAATTATCGTGCGCACTTCCTGGCGCTGCCGCCCGCACAAGCGCTTTCGCTCGTGATCAAAGGGATGGGGACCTTGTCGGGCCCCGAGCTTTCAGGAGAGCGCCTGACGGTTGCTTACGAGACCAAGGATCAAGAGAATGAGCACTCTTGTTTCAGCGACAACACGCGCGACGACCTGGTCGGCAATGCGCTTGGGATTCAGAACGTGTGCCTTGGGCGCTACGTGCGCGTGGACGGATCGCTCTTGGCCGGGCCCTCGCTTTGCGGTCTGCTCGCGCGCAGCGACGCCGTGCTCGCTGGGCAGCTTACCCGCGAGATCGAAGCGAGCGTACAGGCCCTGCAAGCGATCCCCGCACCATTTGATCAGGCCCTGCTTGGCAGCGACCAAACGAAAGGCAGACTGGCGATTGCGCGGAGCATTCGTGCGCTGCACGCACAAGCTCAGACTCTGACGCGCGCCGCGAGCCGGCTCGATGCTCAGTCGTCCTTGGTGAGCACGGTCGGTCCATGACACCTTACAAGGTCTCGCTGTTTTGGGCATGGGGCATACTGCTCTTTTGCAGCATTTTTTGTCATGGGTGCGATGGGCGAGCGGCGGCCTCGGATGTGCGGCTTTCTGCCGGCGCGGCGACGGTATTCGACGACACGCGCAATGCTTTCAGTCTACCCATCGCTTCATTGTCAGCGGCGCAACGCAGCGCGTTTTTCGTCGGTAATTCGTTCTTCAATCAGAACTGGGTGAGTGCGCCCGCTTCCGCGGATACCCGGGATGGTCTCGGTCCGCTTTTCAACGCACGTGCTTGCTCCGGCTGCCATTTCAAAGATGGCCGGGGCCGTCCACCCGAGGCCGGCCAGCCCCTACGTAGTATGCTGGTGCGCATTAGTGTACCTGGCCGCGGGCCCCACGGCGCTGTACTGCCCGACCCCATCTACGGGGATCAGATCCAGGGCGAGGCGTTGGGAGGGCTGTTGGGCGAGGCGGAGGTAACTATCTCGTATCGGGCGTTAGCTGGAACTTACGCAGATGGTCAAGCCTACGCACTGCGGGCACCGAACTACCGACTGGAGAAAATGGCCTACGGGGTGCATCAAGGGTTACTCCTGTCGCCACGCGTGGCGCCTGCGCTGATCGGTCTGGGGCTGCTGGAGGCGGTGCCAGAGCACTGGCTGGAAGAGACTAGCGACGCAGACGACCGCGACGGAGACGGCATTTCGGGCCGCATCAATCGCGTCTTGGACGTGCAGCGCAAGGCACTTTCGGTCGGACGCTTTGGCTGGAAGGCTGAGCAGCCCTCGGTCCTGCAACAGACGGCGGGTGCCTTTGCCGGCGATATGGGTATCACATCGCACTTGTTCCCAGAGGAAAGCTACAGCGAGCCACAGTCTGCCGGTCAACACCTTGCGAGTGGTGGGTCGCCTGAAGTGAGCGATGACATTCTCAATGCCGTCACCTTCTATGCGCGGGTGCTCGCCGTACCCGCGCGGCGCAATGTAGGGCATCCACTTGTCAAGCGAGGTGAGGAGCTCTTCGAGTCCGCCGGTTGCACGCACTGTCATCGACCAAATCTGGAGACCGGGAAGGTCCCTGGCCTACCCGAGCTGAGTGGGCAGAACATCCATCCCTATACCGACCTGTTGCTACACGACATGGGCACGGGGTTGGCCGATCACAGGCCCAGCTTTGCGGCCGATGGTCAGGAGTGGCGCACACCGCCTCTGTGGGGTATCGGCTTGGTCAAGAAAGTGAACGATCATACCCTTTTTCTTCATGACGGTCGCGCTCGCGATCTGACCGAAGCGGTGCTCTGGCATGGCGGCGAGGCGGAACGGGCCAAGCGTGCCTTCACGAGCTTGGACGCCGGGAATAGGCAGGCGCTGATCGCGTTTGTAGAATCGCTATGAATCGCCCGACACGGCGCGAGTTCCTGCTTCAAAGCGGCGCGCTGGCCCTGTCCGTGGCAGCTCTACCCGGCTGCCATGCTCCGCCTACTCGTGCGCAGGTCCTGGCTGACTTGGTGCGCGACGTCGCCGTCCCGGATCTCAAATCCATCGTCTTCTACAGCGCCGCACTCGAGAGTCACGTGCAACAGCTGCAACGGGAACCGTCGTCGCTCACCTTGCGCAACACTCAGGATGCGTGGAAGCGCGCCCTGGTCGCTTGGAAGCGCGCGTATGCTTTTCGCGAGGGGCCCCTGGTCGAAACCAGTGCTTTGCTGCGGGCCCTGTTTTGGCCCGCACGTACACAGGCGATCGAAGACTTGCTGCGCGGGCAACAGCCTATCGACGACGTCAGCATCGATGCCCTGGGCGTCGACGTCCGGGGTCTGTTTGGCATGGAGGTCTTACTGTTCGCCCCGGATGCGCTGGATGCTCCACTTATGCGACTGTCGAGCACGGTGAACACTCGCCCGCGCGACTTGCTCGCAGCCTATGCGCGCAACGTGTCGCACTATGCCCGCGCTGCGCATGCCGCGATCGGGCCGGGGGAAGCGTTTGCGGCTGCCTTTTCCGGCGCGGGCCAGGAGAGTTTGAACCGCCTCGTCAACCAGATGGTTGCCACCGTGGAGTCTGTGGGTCTTGAGCGCCTGCAGTTGGTGATCGACCATGCAGGCGCGGGCTTCTTGCGCGTGAGTGACGTCGAAGGCGGATTGAGTGGTTCGTCGCACGTGCTGCTGCAGACCGTGCTCGGTGCCAGCCAGCGGCTCTACTTAGGTGTGGAGGGGAAGGGGTTGACTGCACTGGTCGCTCCGGCTTCACAGGCTATCGACGCCAAGCTGCGCGCGGCTTTCACCAAAGCCGTGAGCGCGACTCAAGCGATTCATGCACCGCTTGAGCGTGTGGTGAAGACGCAGCCTTTCCTACTCGAAGCAGCTGCGGGGGCGGTCAAGGAGTTGGAGGTCAGCCTCAAATCGGAGCTGGCCAGTGGCCTGGGCGTCACCCTTACCTTCACCGCGGGCGATGGGGATTGAGGTACGTCCGCTGCTGGGGGACTTCACCTTCAGGGTCGAAAAAGTAAGATCCAGGTGTCCGGCAACGGCCGTGTTAGGTCGACTGTAGGGTCAAGCAAACGTTGCACGGGGCGTCCGTTGAGGGCGGCAAAGGCTTGAGCTGTCACTGCCACATCGCGCCCTTCGCGCGCTCGCAGGTCGCTTGCAATGTGCTGTGCTAGTGCTCGGATCAGATCTGGATCCTGAGCCATTGCGAACTCCTGGCTGGCCGTCAGATAGCGCCGCGGCTCGATGCGGAACAACTCATCACTCTTACGGTCGCGGGCCTCGAACCAGACGCTACCGGATTTCTCCGCCACCATCACGTTCCACGAGAAGTTGAAGCCGATGAAGGTCCAGGCACTGGGCTCCGCATTCACCCATTGCCGCAGGGGCAGCAGCAGCTGCACCGCGCAATGGAGGGCGAGCAGAACGCCCAGCCAGCGTGGCAGCCGCAGATGCACCTGAGGGTTGTTGCGCGGCAGCGTGATCAGTCTGCGCGGCCAGTCCGCACTGAAAAATAGCGTGGCACACGCGATCATGAGCCAAGGAAACATGCCAATGGAAAAGAGGACGGCGGTTGCCAGATGAAACACGATCACGGCGAGAAATGCCCAGGCACGCGTGCGTCGGCACAAGAGAAACCCTACGATACTCAGATCGAAGGCGGCGCCGCCCCAGCTTGCGACATACGCCACGCCTTCCAGATTGAGCCACGGACCGACCCAGGGCAGGTCGCTACGGGCCGATAGCCACATGCGTAAGGGTTGCGCGCGCCACAGCCAGTCGGCATTGAGCTTGGCGAACCCCGCGAAGATATAGACTGTGGCGATCTGAAAGCGGAGGGCATACAGGACCCAAGCCGGTACGGTGTCGATGGAGCGTGTTGGGTCGAGCCAGTTCGACGCGGATAACGTACCATCCGCCGGCAGCCAGATCAGCATGAAGGCAAGTAAGCTGACTAAGTAGTAGTGATTCAGATACAGCGTCTGATCGAGCAGCTCGAGGTAAGTAAAGCCGGCAAAGAATAGGCCCGCGAAGAGGCGCGTACGCACGCCAAGGGCGACGCAAAGACCAGAAAACGCCAGAACCGCCACGTGCAACACGAGCCAAGACTCGGGCCATGGATGTGCCTGCGAGAACACCTGGTAAGGAAAGTGAAAGCTCGGCAGAACAAGCTGCGAGTGCAGCCAGCCTTTGCCAGCAAAGCGCAGCATCGCCACGCACATCAGACAACCGAACAACACCCGAAAGGCGGAGAGCGATGCTACATCGACAGGTGTTCCCAGCTGTTGCGTGCTCGAACGGAGGCGCGTCAGCATGGGTTTCGCCTTGATCACCACACGGCAATAGCGGTGCGCTTTGACAAGCGCGCGACGTTTTGGTGCAAGGAATGTTACGCCCTCTCTTGTGACGGCCAGCGTGTGCGAGTTGTTCCAGATCTGCCCCTAAGTCGTGACGGCGGTGGTGACTGGCAGCACGTAGATTGCGGCGCACTAGGAGGACACCCATGAAGTTTACACGTGATCTATTCGCCGCCGCGGCGGCGCTAACGTTCGGAGTTGCTGGCTGCACGGGCAGTGAGAGCGAACAGACGAACGAGCAAGACTCAGAGCTTGGCGTCGCCACCGTGGCACTGGCGAAAGTGCCAGCCGACGCCAAGTGCTTGCGTGTGAAGATCGACGGTCAGAACCGCTCGCTCACGCGTCTGATCGATTTGGTGCAGGGCCAGTCTTCGACCTATCGCATGGAAGGCCTGCCTGTGGGTCTTGCGCATGTCAAGGGCGACGCGTTCGGTAGCGCATGCAGCAAAGTTTTCGTGAACTCGGTGCCGACTTGGTACAGCGAGCCCACGCAAGCCAACATCAAGATTGCCCAGGTCGTGCACATCGTGCTCGAGATGATTCGCAATGGCCGCGCCGTAGTCGGTGTGGATTTCGATGATACCAATAGCCCCACCACCGAGAGCCCTGCTACAGAGCTCGACGGGGTGAAGAGCTCGGCCACCTCCTACCTGTTGCCCACGGCGCCCGGAGTGCAAGCCAAGGCAATTCTTACGGTTGGGGATAGCTCGAACCTCAAGCCCGATGGCACACCTTACCGTATGGTCGGCATTCCGGATGGTCTGGGCGCCTTCGACAACGGCGATGGCACCTTTACCTTGCTTGCGAACCAGGAGCTGGTTGGAACGGCAGGCATTGCGCGCGCTCATGGCGGCGCAGGCGCGTTCGTGTCGAGCTGGGTCATTCGCAAGTCCGATTTGGCCGTATTGCACGGACAAGATCTGATCTCTCAGATCGTGCTCTGGAACGCGACCTCTTCCTCCTATGCCGCGCCCGCGCAGAACGTCGTCATGTCGCGCCTCTGCTCGGCGGATCTCCCTGAGGTCAGCGCATTCTACGATGCAGTCACGGGCCTGGGTTACGACGGGCGTATCTTCACGGACGGCGAAGAGAGCGGCGTCGAAGGTCGCGCCTTTGCTCACTTCATGGATGGCACGAGCTACGAGCTTCCGCGCTTGGGTAAGCTCTCATTCGAAAATGCGGTCGCCAATCCCAGCACAGGCGAAAAGACGGTTGTGGCGGGTCTGGACGATGGCACGGGTGGACAAGTCTACTTCTACGTGGGTACTAAGACCAACGTGGGTGGCCCGGTCGACAAAGCTGGCCTGACCAATGGTGCGCTTTTCGGTCTCCACGTGACCGGCTTCACGGCGGAAGACCCGGCCACGGGAATTCCCTCCGGAACCGCGTTTACGGTGTCGGACTTCGGCAACGTAGAGAACGGCACGGGCGCGACACTCGAAGCTGCCAGCGTTGCTGCCGGCGTGACGACCTTCCAACGCCCCGAGGATGGCGCATGGGATCCTAACAACCCCAACGACTTCTACTTCGTCACGACCGCCAGCTTCACCGGCAACAGCCGCCTTTGGCGTCTGCGCTTTGTGGACGCCGCCAACCCCAGGCTGGGCGGCACGATCTCGATGCTGCTTGACGGCAGCGAGGGACACAAGATGCTCGATAACCTTACTGTCGACCGCCGCGGACACGCTATCCTGCAAGAGGACATCGGAGGCCAGGATGCGCTCGGTAAGGTTTACCGGTACGACATCGCCACCGATGCGCTCACGCAGATCCTTCAGTTCGACCCGGCGCGCTTCACACCCGGTGCGCCTGCGTTCCTCACACGCGACGAGGAAGCCTCGGGCGTGATCGATGCTTCTGACCTGCTTGGCGAAGGTTGGTACTTGATGTCGGCGCAGGCGCACTACAGCATCCCCGGCGAGCTCGTGGAAGGTGGCCAGTTCGTAGCCGTCTACGATCCCGGCTCACTCTGAGCCGTCGCCGCGAAGTCGCCAAATGATCGCGCAGCTGTCGTTTGCGTGAACAACTCGCAAACCCTGCTGTGCTGGCGTTGCGCCTGCGGGGTCAGGACCGGATAGTGTCGAGCCGGTCAGGGGCGAGAGGCACCATGCAAACGAATGCCGAGTACCAACGCTTTTCGAAGGGCGCGACTTCCACAGGAGTCACCACGCGCTTGGCGCCCGTCGCGTTCGATCGCATCGATGATTACGTCATCGTCGCGCGCTTGGGCCAAGGGGGAATGGCCGAGGTGTTTCTCGCGCTCTCCGTGGGGCCGAGCGGTTTTCGCAAGCTAGTGGCGATCAAGCGTTTGTATAAGCAGATGCAGAATGATGCATCGGCCGTCGATCTGTTCTTAGCGGAGGCCTCGCTCGCTGCGCGTCTTCAGCATTCGAACGTGGTGCAGACTCATAAGGTCGGAACCTGCCAGGGGCAGCACTTCATCGCCATGGAATATCTGGACGGTCAGCCGCTCAACCGCGTGCTCAACCGCCTGCGTTCGCAACAAGCGCGCTTGCCGGTGACGCTGGCCGTACAATTCATCGCGGACGCCTTAGAGGGGTTGCACTACGCGCACGAGGCGCGCGACTACGATGGCAGACCGCTAGGTATCATCCACCGTGACGTATCACCCCATAATATTTTTGTTACCTTTGACGGTCAGGTGAAGCTGCTCGACTTCGGAATCGCGCGCGTGGACCCAGTTGGGCCCACCGCCCTCGGAGGCATCATCAACGGTAAGTTCGCGTACATGGCACCAGAGCAAGCACTCGGCGAGTACGTCGATCGGCGCGCGGATGTATGGGGAATGGGCATTACGCTTTGGGAGTGTCTGGCGGGCCAGCGCCTGTTCCGTGGCTGCAACGATCTAACAGTGATGCAGTCGAGCCTGACCGAAGATATTCCGTGGGTCTCGGATGTGGCGCCAGAGGTGCCCGAGCCCCTCGCGCTGATCGTCAGCAAGGCCCTGCAGCGTGATCCGCAGCGACGTTATGCCACCGCACTCAAGTTCAAAGAAGACCTCTGCGGCTGGCTAGCCACTCAGCAGTCCACGCGCTCGCGAGCGACCGCGTCAACCAACATGCACAACCTGTTCTCAGATACGATCGAGCGCAGGCGCGAGACGCTGCGCGAGTGTCTGGCGCGCGTGGACGCGAGCGACTCTACGCTTCCTCCTGCGCTCCCAGCAGAGGCGCGGGCCGCGCCGCCTCCCATCACCCTCGCTCCGTCCATGCCGCCGCCGCTGCCCGTGCGCGCAGAGCCGAGGCCCGGTTGGGTGCGAGACGCGCTCCCTAAGGCTTTCGCGTTCGCGATCGGCGCGGTGATCGCGATTCTGATCGGGGTCTACTTTCGGCAGCACGCCGCTGGCCGCGAGCTGCCGTCCTCCGGGACCACGGCGCTTGCGGGTAGAAGCGTCCAACGCGCGCAGCCGCCGCTGCATCGGTCGCAAGCTGCTAAGCCTATTGCAACGCGACCACTTGCCACGGGCGTCGCGGCCTTACGCCATGCCGGTTCGTCGCCTTGGCTCCCTGCCGATGCTACGCGTCCGACCGCAGAGTCCAAGCCTCGGACTCACAAGCGCCGAGATCGTAAGGTCGACGACGTCTCGGACACTGACGCTGTTCCGGCGGTAGAATTTGACCCCGAGCCGGTCGGTTCGGTGCTGGCAGAAACGGCACCAGTGACGGGACGGCTAGTGCTAGACAGTACACCTTATGCCGTCGTGACGTTGCACGGTAAACGGCTGGGCATTACGCCGATCGATGTGGAGTTACCGGCCGCGACACATACCCTCGGGCTGCGCAATCCCGAGCGAGGCATCGAGACCACATACTTAGTGACGATTCCAGCCGGCCAGAGCATTCGCCGCCGCGTCGCGCTCGATCAGTAGCGCTCATGCAGCGTAGTAAGGTGTTTCGTTCTGGCATGTGCGTTCTTGCCGTCTGTCTCATCGCATGGCTTCCTGTCGCTCGCGCGCAGGAAACTGCTTACGCGAATGCGGCGTGGCTACGCGGCGACTTTGCGCAGGCTTGCCAGCTTGCCCGTGCCAGCATTGAAAGCGGCACCCATACCGCGGCCGAGTTGGTATCTCTGTACCGCATCTTAGGCTTAGCCAGCGCAAGGCAGGGAGACCTGGAATCCGCTCGACTGGCGTTTACAACAGCGCTGGCGCTCGATCCAAACTTTCGGCTACGCGATGCGGCACCCGAGGTGAGAAGCCCCTACATGGAAGCGCGCGGCTTCTGGTCCGAGCATCCTACACCGCTCGCGGTCACCCTGAGCGTAACCGATGCTAGGAACGCACTCTTGCTCGCGATCACGGACCCCGCGGACCTGAGTGTGCGCGTACTGCTGCGCGTACGCGGCAACGAACGAGAACCATTCCTGGAGGTCGTTCAACCCCGAGCCTCTGAGCTCAGCATTCGCTTTGACAGCTCCCAAGCGCAGCAGCTGGAGTACAGCGTCGCGTTGCTTGACCAGTTTGGCAATCGACTCTGGCAAGCCGGCAGTGAGCAGCAACCGCTCCTGCTAAACCTGAAACCTCCCCACGCCAGCGATGTTCTTGAACGCCCTGCGCTGCCCACCGTACGCGCCGAAAGTGCCGACGGAGCGCCGGCCACAAGACCCCGTCGCTATCTGGTGGCAGGCAGTATGCTACTCGTGCTGGGGGCCGGATCGTTGACAGGCGCCGTGCTGGCTCACCTGAAGCGCGAGCAGCTGGCCAACGATTGGAACCACTTTCGCTGTCATGGCGACGGCAGCACGCGCGGCATGGTGTGCGCCAACGAACGCGAACGCATTTCGATGCAGGAGAAGCTTGCGGCGGGCTTGTATGGACTTGGCGGTGCTACCTTGGTCGCGGGCGTGCTCTTGATCGCCCTCGGGCCAGCGCGATCAAAAGCGCCTGATCGAATCAGCGTAAGGTGTACAGGAGGGCCGGGCGAGCTAGGAGCTCAGTGCTCCTTAGCGTTCTGACTGTGTGTTCGGGGCTAACGCGTGAGCGGCGTATTGGCAGCGGGGGGATCGAAAGCCAGGTCGCGGCTCGGTCCCGGGACTCCTAGGATAAGCGCGCTCGACCTTAAGTCGAGGCCCGCCATGAGACTCTCTGCGGGTATACCTACCACTTGGTCTTCACCGGTGGTCCATAGGTTGCCGGCGTCGTCGAAAGCCAGACCATCAGGAATCGCCAGCCCCTCCATCGATAGCTGCAGGTCAGAAATAATCACGCCACCCTGCTCGAGGTACTGCGGCGCGTAGCGTACGATCACCCTAGGATCGTAGTAACCCACCCATAGGTTGCCGCCCTCGTCGAATGCCAAGGCGAGCGGGTTGCTAAGACCCGAAAACACGGGACCCGTTGCCTGGCCTAGGATGGTGACGTCCGCGGTCTTGTCGTCATCGGACCCCAGCCGCCTGGCTTGAAAGCGCACCAGACTGCTGTCGCCGCCATTGGCCACCCACAGGGCGCCACTCGCGTCGAACGCGAGGGCTTGCGGCTTGTCTATGCTCGGGCCGGTCAAGCTGGAGGCGAATAGTGGCTCGCCCTTACCTTTGAGCTGGTCAGCCCGGATGTGCGCCACGCGGTCAGGCAGTGCTAGCCACAGATCACCTTCGCCATCGAACGCGAGTGCACTCGGACCGCACGGCACCGCGGGCACGCACAAGCGACTGCCCTCTAGCACGATGTCCGCGAGGCTCGCGCTGCGATCAGCGCCCAGGCTGTCACGTCGATAGCCGAGCACGCGGCCTGCCCGATCGGCGAGCCATAAGTTGCCCTCGCGATCGAAGGCCAGTGCGCTTGGCTCGAGCGCTGCGCCTGAGATGCTGGTGGCAGGTTTGGGATCGCCGCTCGAGGCTAAATCTCCGACGCCGTAGGAAGTAGTATGCGTAGGGCCCGCCCTGCTTATCACCCAAAGCTTTTCGCTGCCCGGCTCGAGCCTATACTCGATGGATACCTCGGTGCGCGCTCCCTCACCGACGCACACCGTCTGAAGCGAGCGAGCGGGTGAGTAGGCGTGACCTATCTGCGCGCCGCTCACGACTACGCGCCGTGAGCGTAAGGTATGGGCACCCGCGGGAAGCTGGATGTCCTGGGATTCGAAGAGCTGACGCCCCGCATCGCCTGGATCAAGCCAAATATCGGGTGCCAGACCATCCGGAGTGCGAATGGTAAGGGCCAGCGTGCCTTCGCCACCGGTCGGGCATTCGCCAGCATCCCCCGTGCTCGCGTCGCCATTCGTGGCACCCATCGCATCGGGCACCGGCCAGAGATCGTTCGCATTACTCAAAGGGGTGCAAGCCGTCAGCAAAGCTGCACAGACTTGAGCAGTCATGACCCATGCGCGGTCAGAACGCGCAACACGCACTTCAAGGCAAGGCAACTTTAGACTCCCTGTGCGAGTAAGGTTAAAAGCGTCCACTCAGAGCCGCGCCTGCGCGCGCATGTGCAGCCCAAGGCGAGACGAGCCAGGCGCGCTCCCGCTGGCGCGCGGTGGTCGATCGGCGACCTAAGATCATCAGCACGATCCCTGCACCACTCAGCAACCCGCCCGTGGCGAATGCGATGCTCGCTCCGGAGCCCAGCGACAGCGGCTCATGGGGCGGGTCTTCGACGCAGCCGCTACTACTACAACCGCTGTTGACCACGTTGTTGTCGTGGACTGCTTTGAGCGCGATCAGTGCGCCCGTACCAAGGCTCAGAAGACCTGCCGTAAATACCGTCGCGCCTGCCCACTGCAGCGCTGCAGGGCGTCGCGGCTCGGGCGGTGCTCCGGCCCTAAGTAAGGGCCTGACGATGGGTGAGCGGAGTACGATGGGCAATGAACCGACCGACCCGGGCGCGGCTCGCAGCGCAGGAAGCATGACGATCTGAGTATCGTGATGCGAAGCCAGCGTCACATCGGTACGAAAGGTCTGCTTGCCCGCGGCCGAGGCAGTCAGGACGTGAGCGCCCCCGTCCACTGGGATCGCGATGTTGAACATCGAAGGGTCCAACAGTGTGTCATCGAGTCTTACGCTGACTCCGTCGAGGCTGTCTAGTTGGACCACACGCAGGGTAAGGGTCGATAGCGCACCCTCCAGCGCCGCGACACGTGCCTGCGCGGCCTGCTCGCGATCCGGTCGTGACTCGGTCTGGCTGCGTGCGACGACCTCTTGATACCCGCGGAAGGCAACGGCGATCTTACCTTCCCATTCGTGACAAATCGCCAATGCAAGCAGGCTGCCCGTCGCGGGATCGAGGGAGTAGCTTTCGGCGAGCAATGGGCAGGCGCGGGCATAGTCGTGGGCCGCCATCGCCTCTTTACCACGCTCAAAAAGGGCTTCCGCTTGGGCGGCCTGCTCCGCGTTGGGAGAGGCATCTTGTGCGTGTACGGCCGGCGTCATCGTCACGACACAGAGTAGGGCGCATGCCAGGCTTGCGAACCTCACGGACCGGCATCTAAGGAACAACGACACACTCACCTCCGCGTGTTCACGAGATCATCAAGCGCAGCTTGCTTTTGTCCGCCGCGCGGCCCTGTGCTGGACGTTGGCTCGGTGGCCGAATCGGGGCGCTCAGCGTTTTTGCGGCGATTGCGTCGTGCTGGCTCGCTGCGGGCTTCGTCGACTACCTGAGCGGGTGGTACCTTCGCTACAGGCGCGGCCACGGCCAGGGCGGCGGGCGTCGCCGCTAGTGGAGTAGTCGTTGCGACCCTTGGCGTGCTGGCAGGTATCGGGGCGCGCGCGACCGTTCGCAGGGCGGGTGCACCACGCGCGCTCGCCGCAGACCTTACGATTGGAGGCCGACCTCCCCACGCGAGCAAGACCAATAATGCGCCCGTCGTGGCACTGAAAATCATTCCCAAGCGCCGACCAGCACCCGGCGGATCGCCAAACGTCGGCAGCTCAGGCACGCGATCTTCGCGGTGCGGGTCCGGCGTAGCAATCTTACTGTTTTCGCCAGGGCTGCCTGGCACGGGCGGTGGTTGAGACCGCGCGCGGGAGTCGTGGCGCATGTCGTCCAGCGATTCGATCAATTGCTCGACCTCATCGTCACCATCCATGTCCACTTCACGAAATCGCGAGTGCGCTGCGGTGGAGGGTAATATGGGCCCTTCTGGCTCGACGACGATGGACAGGGAAGGGGAGGGTGAGGACCCGGCCGTAAGCTCCTGTTCGATCTGTAGCGGCGGCTTATCGTTCGCGTCGAGCTCTTGCTCTTCGCTCGCGTCGAGCTCTATGAGAGCCTGGGAATCGAGGCGGGCGCCGAGCAGCGCGCGCAAACGATGGGCGCGCGCCTGCGACGCTCCGAGCGCGTGCCGACGATTCAAAGATGCTTGAGCTTCGAACTCGACCATCGCGCGCGCCTTCACGACAGGCTGGTGCGAGCGCACGAGCTCGCGCACGGACACGAGCCTTCGCTCGATCGTGCCGAGGTTGACGTCGACGGGCACATCATCCCAGTAGTTGCGCAGCCACCAACGGTTGGAAACGGGATCAAGCCAAAGCAGATGGCCGCCCCGTAGAAGCTGGAAGGGGGTGGTAAGGTTCCCGCAGTAGCTGTAGCGCGTCGCCTCGCTGCTCGCGTTCCAACCAAAGAAAGCTGGCAGGCAGAAGTCCGCGACGACCACATCATTGACGGAGTAGGTATGCTGCGCAGCGGCGCAAGGTCCAGCGATATCGAGCGCGTACTCCACGAGCCCTTGTTGAGATCGCATGGAAGGTGCTGTGACCGTCCGGTCTCCGTACGGATTGACGAGCATGTTCACGCAAGCTCGGCTTGCAGCCAGCGACCAACTCAGCGAGTCGCGGCTCGCCTCCACCTGTGCGTAAGGTTGACCGTTCTCATCAAGATGAATACCGCTTTCCCGTCCCAGCTCGCAAAGACTCACTACGATGGGCCAGTAACCGACGGGCATGTCTTCGAGCCGCGGGAATGCATCCACCGTCGCGCTGAGCGCCCAGGCCGGTGCGAGGTCGCGCGTAACCTGCTTTTGCAAGGCTGCACTGACGCGCGCCAGATCCGACGCACTGACTCCGCCGGCTTCGGGTACCAGCGCGATGTGTTGAGTGAACATGGCGTTCCTAGGTAGTAGAGAGTCTTACGGCACCGGCAGCGCCGCGAGTCCGTCACGGATGCGCGAGCACCCGCGTCTTACTGTTAGAACACCCACGTCGGTTTCGTCGCACGGTTGTGTGACGATTCCGTTCACTTCGCGGCACAGCGCGACGGCAGCGCCTAACGGTTTCAGTGCGAGCTTCCCGCTACCGCCCCACCACCCAAGGCGGGCTCCCTGTGGCTCCCTCTAGCCCCAATGCCAGGCCTTGCGCGCTACTTCGAAAATGTTAGAAATAGTGCGTGGCCTCCAAGCTCGACCGACATGCAGAACAGCTCAGCGCGCTTGGTCATCCCATTCGCCTACGCATCTTACGTTTCGTGGTGCAAAGCGGCGATGCCGGCAGCGCGGCGGGCACGATTCAAGATCATGTCGATGTGCCGGCTTCTACGCTGAGTCATCACCTGAAGCGACTTGTAGATGCCGGTCTCTTGGCGCCGCGCGGTGAAGGCACCTTTCACTTCTACGCAGCCGACTATAAGGCTCTGCGCGCGCTCACCGACTACGTCTGGGAAGATTGTTGCAAGCGGGGTAAGGGCGAGTGCTGCTGAGCAGCACCCGAGCAGCGTAGGCGAGGAAGGGAATCAGCATGACAGTTCGCATCGGCATTAACGGATTCGGCCGTATGGGTAGACTCGCGCTGCGTGCGGGTTGGGATTTCCCTGGTCTCGAGTTTGCTCATATCAATGAGCTCAAAGGCGGCCCAGATACAGCGGCGCACTTGCTCACTTTCGACTCGGTGCATGGCCGCTGGCAGCGCGACGTTAGCGCAACTGAGAGCGCGATCGTCATTGCTGGCAAGAAGGTAAGCTTCAGCGCGCATGCCACGCCGGGCGAGGTCGCGTGGGCGGACTTCGGCGTCGACATCGTACTCGAATGTTCGGGCAAATTTCGTACGCCGGAGCTACTGGCGCCTTACTTTGTGCGCGGCGTAAAGAAAGTCATCGTGGCGGCTCCGGTTAGCGAGCAGGCACTCAATGTCGTGATGGGCGTGAACGACGATCTGTATGAGCCGAGCAAACACCACCTCTTGACGGCTGCATCCTGCACGACCAACTGTTTGGCTCCGGTAGTCAAGGTCATCCACGAAGGTTTGGGCATTCGTCATGGCGTGATTACCACCATCCACAACGTGACCAACACTCAGACCGTCATCGACGCCCCGCACAAAGATCTGCGGCGCGCGCGCGCCAGTAGCCTTTCACTTATTCCCACTAGCACCGGCTCGGCCACGGCGATCACGCTGATTTACCCCGAGCTGAAAGGCAAGCTCAATGGCATCGCCGTGCGTGTGCCTCTTCTCAACGCATCGCTGACGGACTGCGTGTTCGAAGTCGCCCGGCCTACCACGGTGCAAGAAGTTAACGGTCTATTGAGGACTGCCGCGGACGGCCCGCTGCAGGGCATCTTGGGTTACGAGCAGCGCCCCCTGGTCTCCGTGGACTACAAAGACGACACGCGCTCTGCGATTATCGACGGCCTTTCTACTATGGTGGTCGATGGCACCAGCGTGAAGATCTTAGCCTGGTACGACAACGAGATAGGTTACGTAACCCGCATGCTGGACCTCGCCCGCAAAGTCGCAGCCAGCCTTCCAAAGCAGGCATGAGCGCCATTCGCAACTACGTGCTCGTCACGTTTGCTTACTGGGCGTTCACCCTCACCGATGGGGCGTTGCGCATGCTCGTGCTTTTGCATTTTCACGAGCGCGGGTATACCCCGGTGCAGCTCGCGTTCTTGTTTCTATGCTACGAGCTCTTCGGTATCGTCACCAACCTGCTGGGGGGCTGGCTTGCCTCGCGAGTGGGCCTGCGCATCACCTTATTGGGGGGATTGGCACTCCAGGTCGTGGCGCTCTGCATGCTCGCCTGGGCCGATCCGGCTTGGAGTAACGCGGCATCGGTCGGCTATGTGATGGGCGCACAGTCGCTGTCCGGTATCGCCAAAGACCTTACTAAGATGAGCGCGAAGAGCACCATCAAGCTGCTCGTACCCGAAGACAATCAGTCTTCCCTGTTCAAGTGGGTGGCGCTGCTCACCGGCTCCAAGAACGCGCTGAAAGGTGCGGGGTTCTTTATGGGTGGTGTGTTGCTTGGACGCTTAGGCTATGCGGCGTCTCTTTATGCGATGGCAGGAGCGCTGCTCGTGGTGTTGCTAGTTGCAGCGCACTCCTTGCCGGTTGGGCTGGGTAAGGCCAAGTCCAAAGCTAAGTTCAACGGCATTTTGTCGAAGACGCCAGCGGTCAACGTACTTTCGGCGGCGCGCTTTTTCTTGTTCGGCGCGCGCGACATTTGGTTTGTGGTAGGCGTGCCGGTCTTCCTCACCACACGTTTAGGATACGGCTTTGCCCAGGTAGGGACCTTCTTGGCCTTGTGGGTAGTTGGGTACGGCATGATTCAATCGGTTGCCCCGACGTTGATCAGTCGTTTCACCGGCGGGCGTGCACCTCGGGGCCGCGCGGCGGGCATCCTTGCCCTGCTGCTCACGGCCACGACCGCGCTGATCGCGCTCGCTCTGCATGCGGGCTATCCCGCTGCGCCGGTCATCTTCGCGGGTTTGGCTGCATTCGGGGTCGTGTTCGCGATCAACTCCTCCGTACATTCCTATTTGATCCTGGCCTACTCCGATGGCGATAAGGTCGCCATGAATGTCGGTTTCTACTACATGGCCAACGCAGCCGGCAGGCTGGTGGGAACCTTACTGTCTGGCATCATGTTTCAGTTCACTGGGGTGATGGGCTGCTTGTGGGCATCGGCTGCGTTCGCGCTGGCCGCGGGAATCGTGTCGCGCTTGCTGCCCGATAAGGCTGCGCCTGCCGAGGCGCTCCTCACTCGAAGTCCATGACCAGGGGCGCCGTGATTCGAAACGGTAAGAGCGGCTCGGGGTGGCCCTTGCCTTGAGCCCAGCTCAGGGCGGACGCGATCAGCCGCTGCCCTTCCGTGCCGCCCGTCAGCTTGCCGCATAGGTAAGTGGCGGCCTCTCGCTCGAGCGGGAGCACGTCGATCTCTGGGGAGGCGAGCAACCTGCGCAAGATACCGAGCGCGGCCTCCGGCTGCCTCTGAATGACGAGCAGTTGGGTGGCTAGCAGACGCTCGCGAACGCGCGCTGAAGGGCTGCTGAGCTTGGCGAGTGCCTTCACCTGGGCTGCGGCATGGCTCACGAGCTTGGTTCGTTCGTCGCCACGCGCGGCGACCGCCGCGTCGAGGGCGCAGTGGGCGCGAATGGGCAGTAAAGCCGCGCGCGTGAAGGCGCTCCGGCCGAGCAACGACTTCGCCGTCTCGTGCCACTTTTGTTCGATGTACTCGTGCGCAGCCGCGCCCCCCTGGGAGCGCTTGATGTTGACCTTGGAGATCATGTGCCCCAGGTGCTGGGGTGAGAAGGGCTGTGTGGGCCAGCCTGCCATGCACCCATCGACCAAGCTCTCAGCAAGCGTCAGGTCCCCGTCGCTGAGCGCTGCGCCATAGGCGCCGCCCAGCACGATCAAGCTCGTGAACGCGAGCTTGTCCCCGCGGTCCTGGGCTTCGCGCAGCCATTGGGTGGCGCGCGACTTGTGCTCCGAGTTCTCCCCCTGCAAGAGGAGCACTGTCAGCAAGTTGCTTCGCACGACACCCAGCGGGCCACTCGCG
Source organism: Polyangiales bacterium (assembly GCA_046598735.1). Taxonomy (GTDB): domain Bacteria; phylum Myxococcota_A; class Polyangia; order Polyangiales; family DASUME01; genus DASUME01. The sequence goes on along the minus strand of JBKJIA010000223.1, from coordinate 18,641 downwards.
CCGACACAGTCCTCGCGATAAATGCGCTCGGACTCCATGAGCAGATCGCGCGCCTTGTCGAGCTGCAGGCGAAAGAACGCGATCATGCCTCGGTTGCCATGGACCACCGCATGCAGATAAGGATCGGCGACCTGGTCGGCCAGCTCCGCAGCGCGGTCGAGGCAGCGATCGGCGAGGTGGCTGGCTCCCTCCGAGGCTTCGATGAAAGCTCCCTCGTAGGCGTGCGCCAAGGAGAGGTGGCGGGCATCGCGAACCCGGAGTGCCAAGCGCATGTGACGGTTCTGCAGCTCGACGCCCCGCATCATGTCGACCCAGCCGAGCGGGCGCGCGAGGTCGAACAAGCGCTCAAGGTCTGCAACGTCCGCAGAGCGAACTTGAGCGTCAGGTAGTGGCTCGACCCAGTAGCGCGAGAACTTCAGGGCGACTCGATGCACGCCGATCCGCAACAGGGCTCGACTCGTGGTCTCCGAAAAGCCGAGGTCGGTCTGCTTGAAGAGCGTGCGCATTTCGGCGAGTCCACGGTCGACCTCGCCCGCCTGGAGTAAGGCCTGTACCGCGAACTGACGCAGCGCTGCCGCTTGCGTCGCATCGGCGCCCTCGAGTGCGCTCAGATAGACGAGGGCGGCATCCGCACTGCGGCCTGCGTTGGCGAGCGCCGCGCCACGCGCGACACGAAAGCCGTGCACCCGCTCGGCATCGGCATGGGCGGAGAGCAGCAAGAGCTCTGCGTACAACGCGGCTTCCTGCTCGAATGCGAACATCTCACAGGCAGCTATTGCAGCGCGCTCAAGCCACGGGATGGCACGCTTCGGCTCGCCGGCCCCGAGCCAATGCGAGCCGATGCGCGCAGGAGCATCAGGCGCCTGCGCCTCCAGCGCGCGCGCTAGCCTGACGTGGGTGGCCGCCCGCGTCTGCGGGTCGAGCGACGCCAGCACGGACTCGCGAATGCGGTCGTGATAGCACTCGACCGCCCCCTCTCCGTACCCGCGCACGAAGTGGGCCAGGGACAGATCCGCAAGGCTCTGCATGAGCTCTTCGCCGGACAGCGAGAGCGCACTGCGAAGCAGCGATCTCCGCAACGGAGTGGAAGCGACGGCCAGCAACTGCAACAGCGTGCGGGCCGTCAGTGGCAAGCGGGCGACGCGGCGCCGGATCACGTCGTCGAGGCTCGCGCCGTGCGGATGTGCGGAGCCTGGCTCGACCAGCGCGCGCACGAGCTCCGCGAGGAACATGGGATGCCCCTCGCTTTCGCGCAGCACCGCCTCGATCTGAGCGTCGTTCAGGCGCCCGGCCGCCACGCTGCGGGTCAAGGCGCGCGCGGAGTCGATGTCGATCACGCGCAGCGACAGACGCTCGGTGCAGGGTGCCTCGAGCACCGCGCGCAGGGGTGCGCCGAGGGCACGCTCGAAGCGATCGAGCGGGCGAGCCGTGGCGAGGAACAAGCAGCGCGGCGAGTCGACGGCTGTGAGCAGCGCGTGCAGGAGGGCCAGGCTGTCGCTGTCGGCCCACTGCAAGTCGTCGATGCAGATCAGAAGCGGTGCGCGCCGCGAAAGACCACGCAACAGCGAGAGGAGCCCGTCGAACACCAGGCGACGCTGAACGGTCGGAGCGGAAGGGATGCGCCCGCCCGACTTCGCGATGAGCGCGATCCGCTCGAGCACCGGAAAGGCGCGCACCAGCAGGTTGCCCTGCTCGGGCACGAAATCCCGATATTGATCCGGGGACAGAGAACCGAGCTTGAAGGCGAGTGAATCGATGATGCCGTCGAAGGCTTTGAAGGGCACGCTCTCGCGCTCGTAGCAGGAGCCCCGAAGTACCATGGCGCCCCCGTCGGCCTCGAGGACACTGCCCGCGAAGTGGTGCATGAGCGTGCTCTTACCGAGGCCGGAGTCCCCCTCGAGGATGCATAGTCGTGCACGCTCCTGTCGCGCCGCGCCGTAGCACTCCCGCAGCCGACTTAGCTCCAGATCGCGGCCGAAGGGCGACGACTCGGCCAAGGGCGGCACCGAGAGCGGAAGGGACGGGGCGCTGTCTTGGCGCGTGCGCAGCGCTGCCAGGATGTCCGTGCCCGAGGGGCGCTCGTCGGGCGTGATCGCGAGCAGCCGCATGCACAGGTCGCACAAGTCGTCGGGCAACTCCGGGAAGAGCTCGGCGGGCGAAGTGGGCAGCGCGCGCCGCTTCTGCATCAGCACTTCAATCGACGACCCATAGAACGGTAGGCTCCCCGTGAGCGCCTCGTACAGCATCACGCCGAACGCATACCAATCCGCGGAAGGCATGAGCGGGCCGGGATCCGCTTGCTCGGGGGCCATGAAGTGCACGGTCCCGAACAGGCCCTGCGCTTCGCTCGAGCTGCTCGGTATGATGTGAATGACGAGCCCGAAGTCGAGCAGCACTACGCGTCCGTCAGGTGTGACGAGTACGTTGTCTGGCTTGAGGTCGCGATGCACGAGGCCCGCGCGGTGCACCGACGAAAGACCGGCTGCGAGCGCATGGAGAGCGTTCCGCAGGCGCAACTCGTCGTAGCCCTGGGGCGCTCGCTTGGGGCGAACGTACGAGCTGAACGTCTCGCCCTCCAGCAGCTCCATCGTGAAGAACCACGAGCCTTCTTCCTCGAACAGCTCGTACAGGCGCACCACGTTGAGGTGTCTCAAGTCCGCAAGCGCGCGAAACTCCCGCTTGAAGCGCAACAGGGAGTCCGGTCCGATGCGGCTCAGCTGCTTGAGCGCGACCCGCATTGAAAGCTCGCGGTCATACGCTTCGTAGACGGCCCCATAGCCGCCCTCACCGAGACCGCGGACCAGCTCGAAACGACCATTCGCAAACGCGGGTGCACTCGACGACACGAGCCGTCAGGATCGCGGCTCGGCGGCTCGCCTGTCAACGCCTGTGCAGCGCTAGCGCGGATCGGCGCGCGGGAAGTACGGCCGGGTGAGGCGAGCCAGCCCGCTAGGCGCGACGGCATACACGGGCCTGAATAGATACCTAGGTAGGCCCAGCATGTCGCAGATGCTTCCTGGCGGAGACTGAAAATCATTCTTGGGGCGAGTTGAAGGATTTCAGGCCACACAACATTCAGGAGGGGTGAAACGCCATTCGAGAAAAGCCGAGATCCGGCCTGTCAATCTCCTTAGGTGTGGGTCCAACCTCAAGGTCAGCGCCCTTCTGTACCTCCTCTTGGGGTCGTGCGACGCCTTCGAAAAGGTTACGCCTGTCCAATGGAACTTCAGCTTCGAGTGCGAGCTGGATGCCGAACGAGCCGAGGCCGTTGAGCTTCAGGTCGCCAAAGGCGGCTGCCCGATCATGCCGCCAGTTGCCTTCGAAACTGTGACGGCGACCTGGGGCTCGCCGGGTTCCCGTCCGCAGGGTCTCCCCGCCGGGCTCTACGCGTTCCACGGCACCGCGCGGGATGCGAGCGGTCGGGCCATCGCCAGCCATTGCGAAAGTGTGCAAATACCGATGAGGGGGGAGATCGCTCTCAATCTGCAGAGCGCCTCCTCTTGTGACGTTGATGACCGAGAGCTCGACGATGGCGGGCCGCGAGATACCAAGGATGCGAGCTCGCCCGGGAATGACGCTGGAGCAACCGACGCAGGGGCCAACGACGCAGGTTCCACTGACGATGCGGGCCTCACGGGGGTCACTTGTGACGCGGCAGCCATGCAGAACTGGTGGCGCGATACAGACGGAGATGGCTTCGGCGATGCCGCCCAGCTCGTACGAGCATGCACCAAGCCACTCGATCACGCCTCGAATGGCGACGATTGTGACGACAGTAAGGTTACGAGCCACCCAGGCGCGGTGGAGCTTTGCGACTCCGTCGACAACGACTGCGATTCCCTCACGGTCGACGCATGTCCGGCCCAGTGCCTCTCCCGGACCTTCGAGGCGCGGACCTATCGCTTCTGCAACGCGACTCTTAAATGGAGCGACGCATCGAGCATTTGTGCGAGTGTTGGCTCGTCCCTCGTACGAATAAACTCACTTCTCGAGAACGACTTCGTGTTTACGACAGCCCGCGACAACGCCCCCAATCGAGACACGTGGGTCGGCGGGTGGCTTGGCGGCCGCGATGCTGTGACACAAGGCGACTGGCTCTGGTCGGATGGACAACTCTTCTGGCGTGGTGCCGCGACCGGAAGCGCCCAGAACGGTGCCTACACGAAATGGGGAGTAAACCAGCCCAGCTCGTCAGCCGGAGAAGACTGCGCGGAAATTCGATCCGGCAACGCTTGGAACGACGTGAACTGTGACCAACTGCGCACATTCGTGTGCGAGGGCAACTAACACGCCGGCGTCTTGCGGCGCGGCCAACGAAACTCGACTTGACAGCTGCCCGGCGATCGTTAAACCGCCCGCTTATGAAAATGATTTTCAATATCCTCATGGTGGCCTCTGTGGTGGGCCTGGGCGCTTGCGGTAGCGATGCCGTCTCCGATGACGCGGTGGGCTCTGCCGATAAAGCTAAGAATCTCGCGGAAACTTTCGTATCGGGCGACGCGCAGAGTGCCGAGAAAGAGGGGCCGCTCTACGTGGTGGAAGTCGCCATGGCTAACGGCGCCAAGGTCACCGTGGAGCTCAACGCGGAGACGGGCGACCTCGTGGAGATCGAGGATAAAAAGGGCCCCTTCGACTACGAGATCAAGCCGGGCATGGGCTTTCTTACCTACAGCAAGGCGCGTGACTTGGCGCTCGAGCAAGCGGGCGAAGAGGTGGTCGCGTGGAACCTGCGCGCGGCGAGCGTGGCCGCCGACAGTGACAGCGAGGACGAGGAGTCCGCTGCGCCCGGTGAAGACTTTCGCTACGAATTTTACGTCGGCGCGGGCAATGACCTGTGGGAGGTCAAGCTCGACGCCAAAGACGGTAAGGTTCAGAGCGTCGAGACCAAAGACGCGATCGACTGAGCTCGATAGTGCAGCCAGTTGATTGAGTCCCCCGATCCAACTTTCACCGACAGTGCACCTCGAGCACAGTCCTGGAATGAGAACGTTGCACGAGCGTCACGCAACGCCCTGCGCTCGAGAGTACCTTGCGTAGCCGCGACGAGCATTGTGCACGGCCTGCTCTGGCGACAAACGCCGGCAGCCTGTGATGCCGGATGCGAGCCTTGCAAGGAGTAGACGACGTGTACAACCGTAAGCTATCCAGCCTGGGCCTAGCCCTGCTCGCGCTTTCCCTTCAGGCATGTACCAGTTGCAGCGAAACGTCCGCGCGAGTCACGAGCGAAGTGACCGCCCAAGCCCAGCCGGCTCTAGCGGCGGAGCTGGTGGGTGACAGAGCCCACGACGATCCCGCGTGCCGCACCTGTCGTGCCAAGCAATGCGCCCACTATGAAGGTCAGATCGACCTGGTTGCGCAGTGCTTTGCCAACGCAGACCCGGAGTTCACGAAGGCCTGCATCGCGGTCAGGAACTGCGCCTACAAGCATGGTTGCGGCTACGGCGTGATGGGCGCACCTGAGTGTTTCTGCGGCACGGCAGATCTGCAGGCCTGCATGACACCGGGCGCCGCCAATGGTCCTTGCCAAGCGGAATGGTATGCCGCCGCGCGCAGCAAAGTTTTTTCGGAGCTCACGGCTCGCTTTGGCGATGTCAACCTTCCAGCCGGCGTGGCGTACCACCTTCAGGCTTGTGATCGCGATCTGTGCCCGGTGTGCGCTCCCAAGCCGAAGTAGCCAAGCTGGCGTCGTCGCGCAGCGCGCCAAACTCGCTGGATACCTTGAGCCATCTCCTACGTCGTACTAAAGCGACGTTTCGCTCCACACACGTGAGTGAACGCTCGCGCGGTTGCCATCGCATCAGTTGCACGCTGCCAGAGCGCTAGCTCCGGTTCGAGCTTGTGTAACCCCGTGCCTACTAAGCTTAGTAACCGTGCGCGCTGTTCATCATACCAATTCGAAGCGATGGGATCGCGCCGCGTAAGAAGGTGCGGGCCTACCATGCACAGGTCGGCCTGGGTCCATTCGGGCACGTCGTAGGCGGGGTCCGCGCCCTGTCCTGGCGCGAACGAGCACACGATGAAGAAGCGACCCCGTTCGTACACCATGGCCTCATCACCCAGATGCCAGCCTTGCTCGAGCGCCCAGGCGCGGATCATAGGTGCATCCCGATTGGGCTGCACGACCAGTTGCCGCACGTGGGCGAGAACTTGAGGCGCAGCGGAGCACAGTCGAATCATCAGGCGCGCGCTCATGCCTGCCATGACCAGGGCGTCGATGCCGCGGCCCGCCAAGGGTAAGATGCCGTCGACCTGCACGACGGTGACTCGATCCATAACTTGCGCGCCTTCGATATTTCTACGCGCGGCGACAAGGGGTGCCGTGCGCAGATCGGCTGCGATCGCCTGCGTCGCTACCCCGCGCTGCACGGCCGCGATCGGCAGCAACCCGTGATCGGTGCCGATGTCGGCGAGCAGGGCGCATGGCTCGAGGGCGGCCAGAATAAGGTCTAACCGGGCAGAGAGAGTCTTCATCGGGTTGCCCACCCTAGCGCGTGATGCGGTCAGGTGACAGATGTCGCGAGCGGGCTACGCTGAGCCGTTCGACCGCTGAAGCGCCACAGCCAGACCCCGGCGCGGAGTAGATCATGGACAAGTTTCTTGGACGCCTCCTGCACGGCGTGATGGTCATGACGGCATTCTGCGCGGGTTGCGGCGGGGCCTCCAGCACCTCCCCAGAAGCACAGGAGATGGAGCAGCACAAGCTGCCCGCCCTACCCAGCAGCCCTGATGCAGCTGCCGTCGTAGGCCACAAGAAGTGGTATCTCCTCGGCAGCGACGACGCCCCCGGCAACCTCACCCTTCGCTCGACATTGCGTCCACCCCAGGGCGCGAAGTTCGTCGATGCCTGGATCGATCAGACATACGTCGGCCGTTTCGCTGTGAAGAACGGCACGGTGCAGATCGAAGCGCCGCTCGATGCGACCGGCGTAGGCGCCCACAAGTTGATCGCAAGCTTCGACCGAAGCGACACGGCGTTCGCAGTCTTGGACGTACTTCTCTCGCACCCGCTCTACGTGTTCGTGACCAACGACTGGGACAAGGCCGACCATACCGCCCAGCAGTACGAGCTTCAGGAGATGCTTCACGAGAGCCATCCCCATCTCATCATGACCCACTTCGTCGGGCCCTATACCTTTACCGACCCGGAGGTCAGCCAGGCCCGCCGCGAATGGAATGTAAGCTGGCTCAACGACATGCGTGGAACTTATGGAGACGAAATTGGGTTGCACATTCACCCCTACTGCAACTTCGTGAACACGACCTCGGTCGCGTGTCGCACGGCGCCCACGTTTGGAAAAGACGTGACTGATGCCACGGGTTACTCCGTGAATCTCGCCAGCTACACGCGGGAAGAGACCGAGATTCTTCTCGAACGGGCCATCGAGCTCTTCGAATCGAACGGTCTCGGCAGACCGACCTCCTTTCGCGCGGGAGGCTGGACCGCGGACATTGAAACCCTGGAGGCCTTGGCCAATACGGGATTCGTGGTGGATACGAGCGCCAACAACTGGGCGCGACTGGAAGAGTGGAAAGACCGCGAGGCAGACCTCTACCCGTGGAACAAGGCTGCCTGGGCCACCATCGACGACACCAGCCAGCCCTATTACCCTTCCGTTGCGGATGCTCTCAGCAGCGAGGAGCCCAGGCTCAGCCTACTCGAGGTTCCCAACAACGGAAGTCTCATCGATTACACCAAGTCGAACGAGGTGATCGAGATCTTTCAGGAGAATTGGTCAGGGGCCCCCCTCCAGACTGCCACGTCACTCGTGATTGGTTACCATCCCGTCAGTCTTCACTACGATCAGCCGCAATTGGGCGAGCCCTTCTATGCGCGCATCGATACGGCCCTGAAGCATATCGACCAATATCTGAATCTGAACGACGCCGGCCCCGTGGTCTACGAGGTCATGTCCCGCGCCGCAGTGATCTGGCCCAAGGCGGATCGGTGACGCCAGGGGCGCGAACGCGTTTAGCAATTGTCAATGGACTGGAGCCTTAATGAAAATCGTTCACATCGCCGCTCTCGTGGCCGCAGCCTCGCTGGCTTGCGCTTCAGAGGGCTACGCACAGCAGCTCGAACACAGATACTTCGCCATTCGGGTCGTCGACACGAATGATGCGCCGCTTGCGTGCGCGACGGTTCACACCCACTACGCGGACTACACCACTGATCGCAATGGCTACCTGGCCTTCTACGAGCCGGGCCTCATGAACCAGCGGATCCACTTGGACGCGGTGTACGGCAGCTACGAGTTCCCCCTCGGTCCGTGGCCCTACTTTTCTGGCCAAGCGATCGTAGCGCAGGAGGGTGGAGGCCACATCATCAAGGCGACCAAGAGCGGCATCGCGCCGCCGAACCCGTGCGCGGGCCGCGCCCAGGACGACGACTCTTGGCTCTTGTTGAGAGGCACCGTGCCCACTCCGGAGGAGCACTTCGGCATCTTGCTCGTAGACAGCGCGAGCTCGCGTCCTATCGTCCTCGCTAAGGTGCAAAGCCCCAAGCACTCTTACTATTCTGACAACCAGGGCTTGGTTGCATTCTTCGATACCTACGGCATGAGCAAAAGCGTCGCGTTCCAGATCTCGGCGCACGGTTACGCACCCAAAACGCTGACCCTTACGACAACGCCGGGCACTTCGTCACGCGCGGTGGTCGAGCTGACGCCGCTACCAGACCAAGTGGCGCAGCGCCTGTATCGGATCACGGGCGCGAGCCGCTATCGCGAGAGTGGGCTGCTAGGAGAGGCCGCGCCTGAGGGCTTGCAAAAGCCGCAACTCAACGCCTTTGTTACGGGGCAGGATTCGGTGCAGACCGCCATCTACCAGGGCAAGCTGTTCTGGATCTGGGGCGACACGTTCCGCCTAGATCAACCTCTCTTCAACTACAAGGCCACCGGCGCGACTTCGCCCCTGGTGGACACTCTGCATCCCGAGGTCGGCATCAACCTCGAGTACTTTGTCGACGCGAGCGGTCACCCCCGGCAGATGGCGCCTGCGTCCAGCGTAAAGGACGCGCCCGGCTGCCCCAACGGCGGCTGCTTCACGTGGCTCGACGGGCTGAGCGTCGTATCGGACGCACAGCAGAACGAGCGCTTATTCGCGCACTACAGGATGTACGCGAGCGAGACTGTGGAGGATCCGTGCCCCCCCCCAGATACGAAGTTGCCAGCTATGAAGTCGCAAACCGTCGAGAAGCAACACGGCATCATCGAATGGATCCCCACGAGTGGTGAGTTCAAGAACCCGCGCGTGCTCACCAGCGCCGACGCGGTCAAGCCGGCGGGCGCCACCCAAATGGTAAGCCATGAAGGGCGTCGCTACATCTACTACGCAAACGACGTGCGCGTGCCGGCCGACGAGTCGTCCATTGTCGACCCCAGCAAATTCGAAGCTTTCACGCCATTTGACCGCGACAATCCGACGCAGCTGGAGCGCGATGCGCAGCAGCGCGTGGTGTACGGCTGGAAGCCCGTGCGTCCGCTCGAGCGTCCGCCGCTCGACCAGCTAGCTTGTTACACCTCGCCGCTTCCTGCGCGGGATCTGCTTTATGGTCACGAGCGCGACCTACGAGGCAAGAGCGTGTACATGGCGCATAGCGGCACGACGGTGTGGAACGAGCTGCGCAAGCGCTACGTGAGAATCGACCAGCAGATCGGCGGCGGAATCTCGGACTTCGGCGAAATTTGGTATCTGGAGGCGGACAGCCCGATGGGCCCCTGGGTGTACGCGCGTAAGGTGGTCACGCACGACAAGTACTCGTTTTACAATCCTCGCCATCACCCTTACTTCGACACGGACGGCGGCAAGACAATCTACTTCGAGGCGACGTATACGAACTACCACGAAGACGACGCCGTGGACATGCCGTACCACGAATACAACCAGGTCATGTACAGCCTTGATCTCACGAGCGAGCGTATGGCCCTGCCTGTCGCCATCTACGATCGCAGCGCAGTCGGCACGCAGAACGACTTCGTGACGAAAACCGGGCTGCGTCGTGGTGACGGCAACCCGCCGGTGGCATTCTTCGCCTACGACCGTCAGGTAAACGACACGATCCCGGTATACATGGAGAGCGCCTCCTGCGCGTCGGCAGCGCTTGAAGCAGGTGCATCCGCCCGTACAGAGCCGCTCTTTTACGCGTTGCCCGTGGGAGCGACCTCACCCTCGTCAGACCTTATTGATCTGTTCGAGTACACGAATGCCGAGGGTAAGATCTACAGCGTCGACCCAGGCCTGTCCGGCACGAGGCGTACGCTGGCACGCGTCTGGAAGAACCCGCTCGCCACCACCCTGCCCGTGTCTCTCTATCTGCCTGAGATGATCGCCGACGCAGGCAGTGACCTGTGTACCTCGGCACTGAGTGGGGAGAAGGCGAGCGTCGCGCTGAGTGCGAGCGCTTCCACGCACCTGAGCGGCACGATCGTAAAGTACGAGTGGAAGTGGGAAGGCACCTCGAAGTTGGGCAGCGACGTGAGCTTTGAGCTCTCTCCGGGTGTCCACCGTGTCGAGCTCATCACAACCGACGCTGCGGGCAAGACCAGTCGCGACACGTTGAGCGTCAGCGTCAGCGTCAGCGCCATCCTGCAGAGCATCCCAGGCGAGGACGGCTGGGTCATCGAGCGCACGGACGCAAGCAATCGGGGCGGCCGCATCAACTCCACACGCAGACTTACCGTTGGCGATGACGCCTCCGATCGTCAACGCAAGGCCATTGCATCGTTTGACACAAGCGTGATTCCGGTCGGCGCCAAGATCCTCTCCGCGTCCATCGTGCTCGCCAGTGCCAACGCCATGCCCACGACGCTCGGTGCGGTGCAGCTTGAGCTCAAGAACGGCGTGTTCGGTACGAGTGCCGCGCTTCAGGCGCACGACTTCGAAGCGACAGCGAGCGCTTGGGTCGCAACACCCATGGTTTTTGGCGGCTTGATCGGTGCGAGCGTGCCGGCAGAGCAGCTGAACCGCAACGGCCGCACGCAGCTACGGATCTCGTTTGCGCTCGAAGACGACGACGACGGGCGTGCCAGCGCGGCACATATTTACGCCGGCGAAGATGCCAGCAACGGCCCACGCCTCAGCGTGACCTACGCACCGTAGCGATGTGCGCCGTTCTCGGCTTCTTCACGCCTCGCGGTGCGTGCTGTCGATTTGCCTTCCCAACGCGGGCCGCCTGCGTGTTAACCCCGCATGATACGCTTCTGTACCCAGCTGTTGCTCTTTGCCTGGTTCTCCACTTTAGCCGCGCCACCGGTCAGAGCTGAAGACAATCCGCGAGGTTACGCCCTCGTCCTGGGTAGCAATGCAGGGGGGGCCGGACAGGCGGCGCTGGCCTACGCGGAGCACGACGCCGAGCGTGTCGCGGAGACGCTCGCTGAGCTCGGACGCACGGAGCCCGGCGCAATACGGCTGCTGCGCCATCCGGACGTCGCCACCGTACGGGCTGCCCTCAGCGAGCTGCGCGCAGAGCTCACCGTCGACGCGGCCGCGGGGCGACGCACGCGCCTTTTCTTCTACTACTCGGGTCACGCCCGCGCGAGGTCGCTGAGTCTCGGCGCCGAGGAGCTGCCGCTCGACGAACTGCGCGCTGCGCTGCTGAGCCTTCCGACCACAGTGACGGTTGTCGTCCTCGATGCCTGCCAGAGCGGCGCCTTCTCTGGTGTCAAGGGAGCGGGCCCCGCGGCGGACTTCTCAATCAGCTCGGTGTCAGGCCTGGCAAGCCGAGGGGTCGCCGTGATGGCGTCGAGCACGGGTAGCGAGCTCAGCCAGGAATCGAGTGAGCTGGGCTCGGGGTACTTCACCCACCACCTGCTCGTTGCCCTTCGTGGTCCAGGCGACCGCAATGCGGACGGTCGCGTCTCGCTCGACGAAGCGTACGGCTATGCCTACGAGCGCGCGCTTTCGGACACGGCCAGGACCCAAGTGGGCTCTCAGCATGCGACTCTGGAAACGGACCTCACCGGACGCGGTGATCTGCCGCTCAGCTATCCAGAGGACGCGGACGCGCAGCTGGTGCTGCCCGCGGCGATCGAGGGACGTGTGCTGGTGCAGCGTGAGCGGCGCGGGGCTGTGATGGCCGAGCTCGTGAAACCCCGGGGCACGCCTCTGGCGCTGGCCTTGCCGCATGGCCGTTACGACGTGCTTGTGCGCGCGACCGGCGAGCGCACGCGCGCCAAGGCCTGTACGGTGTCGCTGGCGCAAGGCGCCTCCTTCAGCCTGGAGCTCGCAGCCTGCAGCGACGTCGAGCTGCCGAGCGCCCGGGGTAAGGGAGCGTCGCCGCCCTCCGAGCGCTGGTTCTTCGAGTTGGGCCTGACCGGGAACTCGTCGAGGGACGACGCCTACGTTCACACGCTCACGGATTTTCGCTTTCAGGAGGAGGACGCCTTCGCGGTCGGCTTGGACCCACTCGTGAACGTCGAGCTTGCGGCGGGCGTTGGCCTCTCGCGCCACCTGAGTGTCCTGGCGAGGGCCGACACGCTCGAGAGCCGCAAGTTCTCGCGCACCCTGCAGGGGCCCGATGGCCGCAGCCGGGACGAGACCTTTGTTTGGGCCACGCGCGCCGTGTCGTTGGGAGCCCGTGGGCGTTTGCCGCTGCTCAGCGAGTGGCTCGTGCTGTTCGCTGAGGGGGACGTCGGGCTCGGCTTTGGCAGGACCCAGTTCTCTGGCACGGGGGTGAACCACACGGAGCACTACTTCGGTGTTGCCCTGCGCGGCGACGTCGGCGCGACCTTTGGCATCACTCGCCACGTTGGGCTCTACCTCTCTGGTGGGTACACGTACGCGCCCGTCATCCGCAATGGTCTGGACGAGACCCACGACGACGGCGGTTTCACGCTGGCAACCGGGCTGCGCCTGCGCAGTCTCGAAGGATGGTGGTGACATGACGAAATCTCTAGCGAGAACTCTGCTTTTCTTACTCTCGATAGGTTCGGTGTGCGTCGCATGCTTCGACGACAACCTGGTGAACAATCCTTCGTTCGACCTTTGGTGTGGGGACCACCTCTGTAGCTGGAGCACTGAGCAGGGAAGGGTCGAACGAGTCGCGACCTGGCACGACAGGGACTATGGGGTGTCGTTCGTGGCGACGCCGACAAGGTTATCGCAGCTCTCCAAGGCTGCCCCCGTCGACTGCATGCGCTTCGACATGATTGCCGACGTGGACGCCGCAGCCCGCCTGTCGCTCAGCCTCGACTTCAACGACGATGGTAAGGTCGACTTCGAGCAAGCCGTGCCCTCCGTCCGGTGGAAGAGCGTGCAGTTCGTGGTGCGCACGCCCGGCGATTACGCGAGCGTTCGCTTCGCGCTCGAGAAGCGTGGGCAAGGCAAAGCCGTGCTGGCGCAACTGCGAGTGGTGAGTGAAACCGAACACTGCACTGGCGAACGTCTGGAGCTCAGGGACGGGTCGCGCTGTACGACCGATGCCTCTTGCGCATCCGGCGGGTGCATCGAACAGGAGTGTAGCGCCTGCACCGCGAGCGGAGCTGGGGGCGGCACCTGCGGAGAGGGTGCTGGCTGCCACACCGACGAGCAGTGCGCCGGTGGTTTCTGCGCTGGAGGAGAGTGTCAGCAGTGTGCAGGGGTCGGTGCTTGCGACGCACTCTCGCCGTGTGACACAGCCGGACAGTGCGCGTCTGGGAGTTGCGTGCCCCAGTTCTCACCCTCAAGAGTCCACGAGCCCGTTGCCTGTCTGCACTGCATGGTGAATGGCGACTGCGGCAAGGGCGGGGTCTGCAACGACGGCGCTTGCAGTTGGTGCACCAACGAGCCACTTGGCAGCCACTGCGCGGCGTGCACAAGCGACACCGAATGCGGCAGCGGAGGTTTCTGTCTGGCCGGCCTCTGCGCGGGCTGCCGCTCCAGTGCCGATTGCGGCGAGGGAACTACCTGCCGCTACCGTGATCGATTCGACGCCGAGCAGCGCGAGTGCCTGGCGGGCGAAGCACTCCGCGAGCTTCCTCGGGGCGCCCTGTGCGAGTCGGCGGACGAGTGCGCGCAGGGGCTCGGCTGCGGAGCGAGTCGTGGAGAGCCGCGGCGCTGCGGCATAGCCTGCGAGCTTGATGCGGAAGTGTGCGGCAAGGACGCCCTCTGCGCGCGACCGGGCCTAGTCGAGATCGATTCTCTGATCATCGAGGCGTATCATCCGCTGCCCGCGTGGACCGACGATGCGGGCCGCGTGGCGACATGCTTCCCGCTCGTGCGCGCGACCGCCACGGATCAACGCTGCTCCCTCCAGGCGCAATGCGAGTTGGGCGCCTGCTGCGAGGGTCAGTGCACCGAGCAACAGCGTTTCGTCCATGGCCAATGCGTTCCCGTGCGTGTCGACGGGGAATCGGAGTAACCTTGGAGCGCCCTTGCTTGACAGCTACCGACGCTACGGTCCGGCGTTGCTGCGCAAAGCGCGGCGCTTGCTCCGCAACGAGGAAGACGCCCGCGACAGCGTGCAGGCCCTGTTCGTCGAGCTGCTCGCGAGTGGGCAAGCCGCTCCTGACTTGCCCTATCTCTATCGCGCCCTCAACAGTCGTTGCCTCAACCTGCTGCGCGACGAGAAGACCCGCGCACGCTTGCGGGAGCGGGAAGCGCACAGCCTGCGTGGTGCGCCGCGGATCGCCCCCGATACGATGGCGCTCGGTCTCGACACCTTACTCAAGCTCTCGCTGCGACTGGACGAGGCTGTGATGGAAACCCTGGTGTGCCGCTTCGTCGACGAGATGGGCCAGGAAGAGACCGCGAACTTTTTGGGAGTAAGCCGCAAGACCGTGCAGAACCGCCTCGCGCGCGTCGAAGAAGAGCTGCGCTTGCTCGGCCGTGGGGAGGGCAAGTGAGCACGAGCCCCGAACCATTGTCGTGGCTCGTGCTCGAGCAGTACGTGCTCGGCGAGCTCGACGCGAAGACGCGTGGCGTGGTCGAAGCGCATCTGGGCGGCTCGCCGGAGGATCGCGCGCGCCTCGAGAGCATCCTTGACGACCGGCCGGAACTGACGCCACTCGTCGTCCCCAGGCGTCCCGCACGGCGTCCGCTCCGAGCGCTCGTGGTGCTCCTGCCCATGGCGGCGGCGGCGCTGGCGTTGCTCATGATGCGGCCTGAGCCACTCAGCGATCACCGGCTGGTGTACGACGGCACAAAGGGCGGCGAGGTCAGCATCGTGCTCGTCAGTGACCGCGCCGGCGAGGCCCCGCGTACGTTTGCGCTCGGCGAGCGCTTCAAGGTCCTCTTGACCTGTCCAGGATGGTTCGAGCGCCCGCTGCGTACCTTCCTCTTTCAAGGCACGGAGACCTACGAGCCTTTGCCGGCGCTGCCCACCCCGGGCTGCGGCAACCACGTGCCTTGGCCGGGAGCATTCAGCGTCGATGGGGCTCAGCCGGTCAGCTTGTGCGTCACCTGGGCCACGGGGACTCGGCCGCGGAACGTCGCGGAGCTGGGTGACGAGGCTGTTTGCGTGATCCTCCAGCCACGCTCAGGCCCTCAACGCTAGTGGCCTGTTGAAAAAATGGGTGGAAAACGAACGCCAACCAGGGTGAGGTCGCGCATGAGGTCGCGGCGCAGCGCTAAAGAGCGCAGCAGTGAAGCTTGATGCCATTGAGCGCGGTGTCGTCCGCGTCGCTTCCGAGGGGTGCCTCGACCACGGTCTGCGCACCGCACACGGCTTCACCCGCACCACAAGCGACGGTGCTACCGAACGCGCCCCAGGCGCCATCGTTGTTGGCGCTGAGTAAGCTGCCCGTCGAGCACGTGAAGCGGGCGCCATTGGCCGACGTGTCGTCGTTGGTGCCCTGGTGGGGTTCGATCTTCAGGTTCGCTCTGGTGACGAACGCGCCATTTGGGCACGAGGACCACGCGCTCCAGTCGCCCCACGCGCCGTTCCAGGTGTTGAGCCGCTCGGTCCAGTTGTTCGAGCTATCGCGGCACCAAAGGTCGATGGCATTGAGAGCCGTGTCGTCAGCATTCGCGCCCTGGAGCGACTCCACGCGCTGGCGGAACGAGGCGACGTAGCTTCCCGGTTTGCAAAAGACCGAGGGGCCTGTCTGGCCCCAGGGTCCACCAGCAGGGGCGATCGTGCGTCGAAAGTCGGCACGCGACGCACTGTTCGCGGGATTCGTGTTCACGATGCCGAGGCCGCTCAAGATGGTGTTCGCATCAGCAGGGCGCGCCGCACGAAGCGCAGCAATGAAACGACGCATCTGATCGCCGACAGCCACGGATGCGTCGATGAAGACTTCATCGTTGATCAGCCCGCCCACGTCGTCCTTGTTCATCTCGGAGTGAGGCACGCGCTGATCGGCCGGGCAATGCAGATAGCCGGCGTTGGGCCCGCTATCGTCCCAATTGTTGTAGGTGCCGCTGTACCAGGAACTCGGCTTGGCGATGTCATCGAAAGGGCAAATCGTGCCCGAAGCGTGCGTCTCAGCCCAATTCGAGTGCGAATAGAAGTCCTCGGTGGCGTGAAGCACGTAGCCAAACGCCTTGAACACGGCGGTCTTGTTGGCCGCCGTGGGGGAACTCAGGAAGGTGATCGCCTTCGACACGGCTTCCTTCCGTTTCGAGGCCACCAGGGCGACGCCCTCGCTCCAATAGCAGTTGTCGAAGTGGGCTTCGCTCCTGTGGTGTGTTGCGGGGTCCTCATCACCGATCGTCGAGAAGCTGATGAGCTCCGAAAGTGAGGTGGTGTTGTAGACCCACGGCCCGAGGCCGACCTCCGTGACCTTGCGATGGCGCGAAGCGTTGAGAGCCTGCTGCACCACCGCGAGGTCGTCCGAGTCGGCGTCATCGCCGTTGTCCTGAACGCCGCCACAAGCTGTGAGGGCCAACAGCCCGACGGACGCAAAACAGCTGGCACGACGAAAGGTGCTTTTCATGGCTAACGGCTCCTGGGGCAGGGGAAGAATCACGGGTCCGGTGCAGCCCAGCGGGGACTGAATGTGCCGACGCGATCGTGGAGAGATACGTCCAATGAACGGCGGCCGCCAGCCGCGTCACCCCGATGAGCGGGTTCTGTCGCAAACTCAAGGTCGCCGTGGAAGGACTGTGTTGCGTTGATGAGCGAAGGGTAAGACGGGGGGCCCAGCAGCGGCGTCCCGTGGCAGACGGGCCGGATGAAGCTCAAGGGCTCGTGCGCTGGGTGGTTCGCCTGTAACAACGCAACAGAGCCTGTTTCACGGCGCTACTAGCGTGCCCCGAACAGCACGAGGCTCTGCCAGTTGGGGTTGCCGCGCGCGCGCGCCGTGAGCGTCGCGTGGCGCAGCGCTTCCGCGGGACGCTGCCTTTCGAGCTGTGCATAGAAGTCGTCGACCATTGCCAACGCGTCCGCATCGCCCAAGGGGTGACGACTCGCGATCACGCGTTGGGCTCCAGATGACAGTAAGACCTCGCCCAAGCTGAACCACTGTTGCGGACGCACGCGCATCGCCCGCGCCGACTCGCATCCGCTCAACACGACCAGGTCGACCTGTGCACGCGCGAGACCGACATCGGCAATCGCGACGTCTCGGTCAGCGAGTTGCAGCCGCGTCGACCATGGATCGTCATCCGTCTGCACCACGTGGCCAGCGAAGTGCACGATGCCTGGGTTGCGAAGTGCCGCGGCGAAGCGTGCTGCGGTCACGTCTTTGCCCATGACGAGCGCTGCGTCCTGTCGTCGACCGCGGATCCGCAACCCTTCCGTTGAGGCGTGTTGAAGACTTCCATCCGGGTTGGCGAACACGGTGGTTTTCAGCGAGGCCGGCCAGCCGCGCAGCTCGCGTAGCAGCCCTGAATGCGGCACGAACGAGAACGAGAAACGCGTGAGCCAAGGGACTCCAGCGCCGTTGACCGCTTGCGCATTCCCGCCGCCCTCCTGGGCATCGGCACCGGCCGCGGGGGCCTCGCCGCGCGACATCGCGGCGAACGGGAGGCCTTGCGCGCGTGCGTCTCCGCCGCTCGATACGAAGACGTGCCGCACGTCTTGCAGCGCATCCGACCACGGCGCGAGCAAATCGGTCGGGGCGGCCACGGTCGCGACGCGTGGTGCGTGCGCGGGCAGGCTCAGAAGCGAGAGCCAGCGCTCGCCCACCGCCCGCACGACGAGCAAGGCTTCGTCGTGCTGCAATCGGAACGCGTGCTCCTCTCCGTCTGGCACTTCTGGAACTCCGGGCACTTCTGGAACTCCGGGCACGTCTGGACTCCAGGCATTGGCAGCCTGCAGAATCTGTTCGAGCGCTTCTCGCTCGCGTTCGCGCGCGCGCTCGAGCTCCTGCGCGTAGCGCGCGGCATCGGCGGGCAACACTTCCCAGCTGTCCTTATCGAGTTCCCGCCAGGCTCGTTGCGCCGCCGCATGCTCGGAGCGGAGCTTGGCCATGAGCTGTGCGTCGGCGAGCTCCCCGGAGGGCTCACGAGCAGCCCGTCGCCAGGCACGCCAGCTTTGCTCTTGCAGTCGACCGAGCGTCCGCAGCGCCTCACGGCCGAGTCCCCGTTCCGCCAGCGCGAGCAAGAGCTCATCGGCCAACTGCGCAGGGGCCGCGAACAGAAAAGCCTCGGGTTCGAACAAGTCGCCGTAGGCGCCCGCGCGCAATGCTTGATCGACTGCGCGCCGCAAGTGATCGAGCGCGCGCTCGGCCCCGTTCGGCTGGCCTCCGAACGTGCGTGCCAATCCGAAGTGGGCTTGGGCCGAG
>JBKJIA010000073.1:0-5182 GCA_046598735.1 Polyangiales bacterium | reverse complement strand
CGTGGAGGGGTACTTGAAGCAGGCGTTGTCGCCCCGCACGACTTGACGCCTGGGACACGGGTCTAGTATGCCGAACGGGCTTTCGGCAGCGTAAAGGTGACAGTGGTTCCTTTGCCCCACTGGCTCTCCATCTTGATCCCACCGCCAAGCAGCTCGACCAGTCGTTTGCAGATCGAAAGCCCGAGGCCGGTGCCCCCATACAGTCGACCAATGCCGTCATAAGCCTGCTGGAAAGGCTCGAAGAGCTTATGCATATCTGACTCTTTGATCCCGATCCCCGTATCACCCAAGCGAATGACGACACTGTCCGTGTCAAGCAGGCATTCTACCCAGACCTGCCCGTGTTCCGTAAACTTGATGGCATTACTCAGGAGGTTGAGAAGTATCTGTTCGATACGCCGCGGATCGCTAATGATCGTGGCAACCTCCGGTGCAATCATGGTCTTCAGAGCGAGCCCTTTGTTTTCGGCGGTGGGTGCGACCGACTGGACCGCCCTTAGCAGCGTCTGGCGCAGATCAACCGGTTCATAGGTCAGATCCAACTGCCCGGCTGCGATCTTCGAAATATCCAGCACGTCCTTGATCAGGGCGAGCAGGTGTTCGGAGCTTTCGCAGACCATACCGAGCTGCTTCTTCTGTTCCTCATTCAGGGGGCCGGCCAGTTCCTGCTTGAGTATGCCGGAGAATCCAATGATGGAGTTCAGGGGTGTGCGGAGCTCATGCGACATGGTTGCCAGGAAAGCGGACTTCACCTGATCGGCCGCTTCAGCCCGATCCTTAGCCAGCACAAGCTCGGCGGTGCGTTCGCCCACGCGCCGCTCCAGTTCGGCATTGAGTCGATGGACCTCAGCCTCTGCCTGCAGGCGCCGGGCAAAATCGCGACCCACAATGACAACGACGACGGCCAATCCGATGGCCAGCAACAGCGCCGTTGCAGCCATGGTCAACGCAAGCTGAAAGTCGCGCTCGTGAGCGGATCTCCGAGACACCTCCACGTACCGCCCGAGATCATCGGTCAGATTTGCCAATCCCGCGCTGTACACCCTCTTCTGCTGTTCGTAGTCAGCTCCAAATAGGAGCGCACGAGCCTCGCTGGCGCGGTTGATGCGAACCAGGTCAAGGGCACTGCGTTCCATTTCCACGAGCTTGACGTTGGCCTTATCGGTCTGTCGCACGGCCTTGCGACCGCGGTCGCTGACGTTGAGCTTGAGTGTCTCCTGAATCGCGGCATCCAGTTTTAGTTTGGAGTGCTCGTAGCGTTGCTCCCACTGCGGATCGCTGGAGAGCACCGCCATACGGGCCGACATGGTGAGGACTTCATCCAGGTGCTTGATCTCGCCCTTCAACCCCATGATGCGGAACTGCCGAAGCGCGGTGGCGTCCCGAGCTAGATGACCTTGATATCCCATCGCCGCGGTCCACAGCAGCACCGCAATGGTGACGAACCCCGCGACTGTCAACAGACGGATCGACGCAGGTACAGTCTCGAGCCTGAACGCGTTCATCCTCGGCGACGCTATCGCAAATCTGTTTGCCCGTCGTCCAAATTGACCGTTTCTTGCGGCCCGGACGCCGGGGACGCATCAGCCTTCGAATGGTGGACACGAAGTAGCTTGGGCGTTCTGCCCCCGCCGCGCTCGCCGGCCTCAAGGGCGTATGGAAGGCCGATGGGAGCTCCGAAGCCGAGATGCACCAGCTCGGTGAGCGCGAGCGCGAGCGCGATTCACGTCGGAGATGAGACGCTCACGCTCACGCTCATGACAGTAAGGTTTGGGGCGTTAAACGCAAAACGCGCCCCGAAGAGCGCGCTGCAGTCTATCGTGACCTTACGATCAAGCGGTGGCGTGCTTGTGCTTGGCTTGTTCGACGGGCTCTTCGCTGCCCTTGATGCGCATGCCGTAAAAGCTGCGGTGCACGAACACGGCCGACACGATGAAGAAGCCGCCCGCTAGCACGAGGTTCATCATCGGGTCGAGCTTGAGCGAAGAACACGGTCATGAAGATGTTGAAAAGCGTCCCTTCCACTTTTCCACTTTTCTCCGTACGGACTCGCTTCTCTACTCGCACGCCTCTTGCGCGAACACATTCCAGCTTGCGCCGTCCGCGTCCTCGAATGACGGTTCTTCACCATCGACGCGCACGCGCTCGACAGGGCCCTCATCGCTGCCGGCAGTCACCTTCAGGCGATAGTTGACGGCGACGCCTGTCGGCATGCACAGCGCGAGCGTGAACACGCCCGCGTCAAGCGTTGCGACTGCGCCGTCGAGTGGTGCCGAGTCTGCTTCGATGACTGCGGCCGTTTCGCCTGCGAGCGCCACGAAAGAAAGTGTCTGATCGCAGCACGGGATGTTCGCATCGAACGGGCCGTTGTCAGGTGCTGGCTCTTCGTACTCGGGCGCGTCAGGCACCACGCCACCACGCACGGGGCCCTGGTAAGGCACCTCGGCATCGGACGTCATCGGCAGCGCGGCATCCGCGGACTCTTGCTCTGTCTTCGATGATTTCTTGTCGTCGCCGCACCCGCTTGCAGACAGCATGCACGCGGCAAGGGACAGCGAAATCCACTGTCGTCCAAAGCTCATGGGCTCACCGGTCCTTGTGCGAGGCCTCGACTCAGATCGTCTGCGCTCAAGAACTGCGCAATCACCGTGTAAAGGCCCGTGCGCTCTTTGGCTTCGATCGGAGCTTGTGCGCTCAACGCCTCGCGCGCGGGCGGATACGTCGACGCTGCCTCACCGAGCAGCTTGATGATGGCGCGCCGCTCGATGATCGCGGGCTGCGTCGACAGGTCTGCGATCGCGCGATCGAGCACCGCGTTGCCGAGGGCCATGCGCGCGTCGTGGCTCTGCTTCCAGAGCGTGGTGTAGATCTCACGTTTGACCGTTGGGTCCGTTTCGCGCGAAAGCCACTCGGCGACAAAGTGGTTCGATGCGATGGGTGAAAGGCGCCGGAACACGAGCGCCGCACCGGCACGAACCTTAGCGTCAGCATCGCGCGTGTATGCCTGCGTGAGCGCAAGCATGCTCGGATGGCCGATGTTGGCGATGCTGCCGAACACCGGATGCAGATCGCTCGCGGTCTTTTGCGACGAGAGCAAGGTCGGCACGGTGGAGAGCGCGACCTTCAAGATCTCGGGCTCCGTCTCGCCACGCAGGCCCGCCATCATGCCCATGGCGAGCGCGGACTCGCGCGCGAAAAACTGCTCCTCCTTGCTGGTTGCACGCGTCACTGCGAGCGCTTGCGTGGCCATCTCTTGCGTCAGCGCAGCGCCGACGTCGTCGCGGTCGACCATCGCAAACATCGCACGCGTGCGGTTGATGGCGAGCGCAGTCGGGTCGCGCATCACGTCGAGCAGCACTTGCTTGGCTTCTTCGGTGCGCGCGTTACCGATCGCAAGCCAGCCACCTGCGCGACCGTCTTCGGGTACCTTACCCGTCCGTAGTGCGTGGGCCAAAGGCCGCGTCATCTCAGGGCGCGCTTCGAGGTAGGTCGCGAGCGGCGGCCAGGTCTCTGCAAAGTTAGGCAGCGTTTGTGAGCGCACGACGAACTCTGCGATCTGATCTTCGAGCTTGTCGTTCTGCACGACTTTGCGCGCTTCGAGATCACGCTTTGTGACTTCGCGCGTGGCGCGCCTGAACGCGACGCGCGGCAACAGGTTCTCCCAAACATAGTTGTGCTGGTAGCGATCGGCTTCGGCGAGTGCTTCGTCGTCGAGCTCGGCGCGCTTGACGCTCAGCTTCTGATCGGTGTCTGCCGCCGCCACTCCCGACAGCACTTCGTGGCGCTCGATCGCGCTGAACCACTTGCCGTCGTCGAGCGAGATGGTGCTCGTGCTTTCGCTCGGTCGAATGCCGACTCCCGGTGCGGCGGGCAGCGTGCTTCCGTCCCACAGCGTCGTGTAGGCGTCGATCTGGCGCGTGATCGTGCCGTCGTCTGCGCTGGCGAAAGTGGCACGGTAATGCCCGGCACTGTCGTCGCCTTCCATCGTGCGCGCATCCCCGGGTGGTACGTCTGCAAAACCGAGCTCATACGCAAGACCTTGCACGGTGCGTGCGTTGGCAGCGAGCGTGCTCTTGTGACGCGCGAAGGCTTCGATGCGGCAGGCCTTCACTCGCAACAAAAACGGCTCGTCGAGTTTGGCGTCGGCGCCATCCACGCGCACGTTCGTAAAGCGCGCGAGCATCACGGCGCCGTGCTCGTTGACCGACATCGCTTCGAGCGCGAGCTTCGTTTGGAGCTTACGGTTCACCGCCACGTTGCCGCTCGAGCCCATACGATCGCCTTGTACGAACGCTTGCGATTGGATCGACAGCTCGTAACGAAGCTCGTCCGAGACATCGAAATCACAGGGTCCGCGTGCGCCGTCGTTGGCGTTCGCGCGCGCGCCGGCGGAGTATCTATCCGACCGCGCGGGTTGCTTCTCAGTCTTACTGTGTTGATGCAGAAGGAGTGTGCCGCCCGTGAGCGCAGAGATCACGAAAAGGGCCGTCAGGGTCTTCTTACGCATGGTCATGGCTCCCTCGACACGACGGGCTTGTAACTCTCAAACAAAGGCTCATCGGCGATCTTGAAGCCCGGCCATTCGACGATCGGAACCGTAATGTCGAAGAAGAAGAGCTTGAAGACGGCTTGAATGTAACCCGACAAAATCGAGAGGCTCCAAGGTACACGCGTGAAGGAGCCGCCGACTTTGAAGGTACCGCCACCGTTGTACTCAGTGATGGTGTGCGTCTCTTGGCCGACGTTGAACGCCATTTCCACCGACACGAAGTTGAGGCCGCCTTCGAGGCACACTCCGAGATCCTCGGACGGTGTGCAGAACGACATGAACAAGCCCGCGCTCACGCCGACGCCGATCCCGCCTGTAAAGGACAGATACTTTGTATCGGATGCGGGCTCGAATGCGCACACGCCGATCATGAGCTCATTGGGCTCTCGGGTGATCAGCCGCCTTGAAACCGTATCGTACGCAACGGCGCTTTCTCTTGAAGGTAGCTGCGAGACGAGCTGCAGATCGGTCGCCGTTACCTTTGCGGATGACTCTACCGAAACTTGGCCAAACCCCGTGGCCTTCGCAAACGTCGCGTCGTCACTAAGCCAGCGATAGGAGAGCTTAGCGTTGCGAGCGCACGCTTGTTTGTCCGCGTCGCTTTCGGGTGCCGCGCAGGCAGCACCTGGATAC
>JBKJIA010000670.1:0-10975 GCA_046598735.1 Polyangiales bacterium | reverse complement strand
GCCGCGTCGCACGTTCTATCGACGGCTCGCCGAGTTTGGGATTCTCTAACCTTACTGATGTGCCGCATCGTCCGGCTCCGTAAGCCATTGCGCGGAAACAAACAGTAAGGCCATCAGGGCGTAACCGATGGCCCAGGGCCACGCGGGTGTGAGTACGAGCCTCGTGTCGGCAGGCGTGAACGCATAGGAATGCATCAGACCGGTCGCGCTGAATGCGGCGCAGACCAGGCACCAGGCCGCTGCGCGGGCAAATCGCCGTTCGATCACCTCGACCGTTGCCGCCGCCAATAGCATCGAGGAGAAAATGAAGCCCTGCTCGAGCGCAAAGGCTCCATGGATCCAGGTGTCCGAGGCCAAGAATTTATCGATCAGCGTCGCATCGAATACGGGGCCACCAGGCGACCCATAGCCGGCCGCGCGCAGTCCGTTCTTGGCCAGCATGGCGCCCCACGCCGCGACGCCGGGTAAGAGTCCTATCACCACGGCGGGCGCGTGCTCGGGCTTGGTGACGCGAAAAGCCTGGGCGCTGATTACGATGCCAATCCACAACACGATCGCCATGCCGGCATCGATCGGCACGGCCCAGGCGATATACGAGAGCGTGCCGGTAAAGCAGACCAACGTGATGAACGCGCCGTTGAGCACGGAGTAACCCGCACGCGCGCCCATGGCCTTCCAGCCCGGATGACCGATGTAAATCGTGGTGGGAAAGCAGGATCCAAATACAGCGCCTGCCAGCGTACCCAGGCCGTTGACTGCGAGGGAGGGTGCGGTGGGGAACCTGTCGCCCGCGGCCTCTGCGCTTTCGATGTTCTGGAGCGAACCGAGCAGATTGAACAAGCCCATCGGCACGATGACCGCAGCGTAGGTCCACAGATCACCATGGCCCAGCGCAGCGAATAGCTCGCCCAGCATCGGCACGGGCAGGGCAAGCATGCCGCCCGACGGTGTGCTCGCAGCAGGGGCGATGCCCGTCAGCCAAGAAAGTAAGGTGCCGAGTAGCACCGCAATGAGACCCGAGGGAATGCCGCCCTTGAAACGCACGCGACCAAAGTAAGCGAGCATGACCACGCCGAGCGTCGTAAGGCCCACGATGGGACGAGCGAACGTCCGAAATAGAAAGCCCAACGAGATGAAGCCGAGCGCGATCCCGGCCAGCGTAGAGAGTAAGGCTGCGCGAGGGGTGATGCGCCTGAGTCTCTCGGCAAAAAAGGCCCCGGACAGCTCGATCAAGCCCGAACCCAAGCACGCGACCAAGCCAGCGCGAAAGGCGACGCGTGCCGGATCCGCGTGACCCACCGCTTGGGCAGCGAGCTTGGCCGGGAGCATCACTAGAAATACGAAGCCGAAGATCGACACCGTGTTGATGCCGTAGGGCAGGGCGCACACGTCATGGCGACCTTCCCGTCTTCCGATCGCGATGGCTTGTCGCGCGTAGTAAACGTTTCCGATCAAGACGGCCACGGCTGTACCGGGCAAGATGTGCCCGTAAAGCAGGGCGTCATCGAATCCCAGCACGAAGCGACACAGCGCATCGATCACCAGCAGCTGCACTAAGTTGTCGAGCGCGAGACCGAAGAAGCCGTCGATGTCAGAGCGAACAAACCAACGCATGGGGCGCTTTGTAACATAGGTATGGAAGCGCTTGACCATTCACTCTTGCGCGGCGTACGGACTGCCCATGCGAATTTCTAACGTGTTGAGGTCTGCCCTATTTCTAGCGGGTGCATGCGGGGGCGCTGCCACCTCCAAAGAGACTCAGGATCCGAGCGCTGTCACGGCGGCCGCAGCGCTCGAATTTGGTTCGATGGACGCTGCACTCGCGGGCAGCCATCGATCGGCTGAAAACAAAGCGCGTGACGTCTATCGCCACCCGCGCGAAACGCTGGCGTTCTTTGGTGTGGTACCCGGTCAGCAAGTGATCGAGCTATGGCCGGGTCGCGGTTGGTATACTGAGATCTTAGCTCCCCTTTTGCATGATCAGGGCAAGCTCGTCGCGGCGGCGCCAGACAATAAGTACCTGACCAGTTACCGCGAAATGCTCGGAAAACGACCCGATATCTACGGCAACGTCGAGGTAAGCGTGGTTTCTTTGCCGGACGCGAGCTCGCTCGGCCCGGACAACTCGGCGGACGTCGTCCTTACCTTTCGCAACGTGCACAACTGGCTGGGTGGTGGCTTTGCCGAGGCGCTTCAGGCATCGGTATTCAAGGTACTCAAACCGGGCGGTGTCTATGGCGTCATCGAGCACCGCGGCACCAAAGGTATGACTGCCGAGCAGATCCAAAAGGCCGGCTATGTGCCGGAAGAAGACGTGATCGCGCTCGTCACCAAGGCGGGCTTCGTGCTCGAGGAACGCTCCGAGATCAACGCCAACCCCAAGGACACCAAGCAGCATCCTGAAGGTGTATGGACGCTGCCGCCCGGCTATGCCTTGGGTGATAAAGATCGCGCCAAGTATACAGAGATAGGCGAGAGCGATCGCATGACCTTACGCTTCCGCAAGCCTGCCGCTCCGTAGCGCGCGTACCCAGCGCGCGGGCCGAGCCCGCCGAAAATTAGCGACGCTTGGGCGGTGCCGTGCGCAGGCGAAAGTACCCCGAGGGAATGGGCGAGCCACCTTCCACGCGCTCGCGCGGCATGATGTACGCGTGCGCCTGCGTCCCGTCCGCCAGGGCGATCATTTCGCGAACGTAATACGTGGGTACTTCTTCGAGCGCGTCCAGCTTCGCTAAGGTCGCCGCGTCGACTTCGAATACTTCACCACGGATGACAGTGGCGCCGCCGGGGATCATCGCAGGGTAATCGTCGATCTGAACGAGCTCGTACTCCGCGAGACTCTCGGCAGGGCCAACGAAGCGTGAGGTCGCGAGCACTTCAGAATGCTGCTCAGCTTTCATCAGCGTACCGTAGACAAAAACGCGGTGGAACTCAGCGACGACGCTCATAGTGTGCTCTCCTGCAGCGCGGAAGCGATTGGGTGGCAAGCGTAGCAACATGCTACCTTGAATGGCGTGGAACCTGGAGTAGGTCTGTGCGCGAGTTGCGAGCATGTGCGTATCGTCGAGAGTGCGCGCGGCTCGAGCTTCTATCTGTGCTCTGAAGCGCAGCGCGATCCAACCCTCAGGAAGTACCCACCACTGCCTGTGCTTCGGTGCCATGCCTATCGCGCAGCAACAGCTCCCGAGGTCCGCTGAATTCCTGGGGACTGGGCAACCGCGGCCGCGCAAAGATGTAGCGCAACAGACCGATGTACCCACGCAAGAGAAAGCGGGGCGTGAAAAACGAAAGCCGATTGGCGCCGAAGTCGAGCAGCGGCATCACCTTACGCATCATCTCTTTGTCGTGGATGGCGATGGCCTCGAGGATGTTTGCCCCCCACAACTGCAGGCGAAAGAACGGCGGTCGCTTGCCTTCGGCTTTTGCCCAACGCAGATCGAGCGTCGTGGAATAGGCCCAGCCTTCCTGCAGGAACTTGGCTTGAGATCGGTAATATCGACGAAGAAAATTGGCATCGAGCGCGCCGCGTTCGCTCTCGAGCATTCGCCCGAGCGTTTGCGCGGCCAGTGCCGAGGCCGTCAAGCCCTGCCCATAGCTCGGGTTGAAACAACACACGCAATCGCCGAGCAATAGTAAGCCTGACAGTTTGCCGGTGAAGCTTTCCATCTTGTGCCAGATGTTGATCGTAGTGCGGTTCTGCACCACATCCGTAAGCGGCGTCGCGCGCGCAAGCAGCTCGGCCACCACGGGCGAGCGCGTGCTGCGAATAAAAGCCAGCCAGCCCTGTTCGTCCGTGGGCGCGTAGTCGCCGTTGGTGCCGATCGCCGTCACGATCCAGCGGCCGCCTTCAACACTCAGGATCGACGCCGCGCGCGCACACTCAGGTGGCGACGAATCGATCAAGACGCCTTTCCACCACCAATTTTTGGCGTCGTCTGGCGCGCGGTAGTGACGCGTGGCGTAGTTGCATTTGGCGTCGATGCGCTGCTCTTCTGGCTCGGGCAGACCGACCTGCGACATCCATTTGTAAGACTTGGTGCCGCGGCCCGTGGCATCGATCACGAAGTCTGCGGCGATTTCGCGCAAGCTCGGATCTTCCGCATCGCTGCGTACGCCCGTCACGATGATCTCGTCGCCGTTGCGATGATGGATGGGCTCTTGCACGCGCACGCCTTCGAGGATGCTTACGTTCTTACGCTGGGCGAGCAGCAAGCGACGCATGGTGACTTCGAGCAAAGGGCGCGAGCATGCAAACGCGCTCGCTCCGATGTCGCGATAGCGCGGCGCCCAACCCTGCGGCGTGAGGCGCGCCATTTCATAGGAGCCGTCGAACTCGAAGGCGCCGTGAGCCTTGAGCTCGCTCATCAAGCCTGGGAACAAGCTGTCGAGCTCTTTGCGTCCGCGCTGCAAGATGCCGTGCGGTTGAATCCCTTGGGGCACGCCGCGCCGCAGTGCGGGCGGTGTGGCATGCGGGCTGAGCTTGTCGCGCTCGATCATCGTCACGCGCTCAAAGTGCGGCGCGGCGGCCTGCGCGGCAGCCATGCCGGCGATACTCGCGCCGATGATGACGACATGACCGCGCTGACCGGAACTTGAGCGAAGGGGAGAAGAAGGCTGCGTCATAGGTAAAGCAGCTTCACTTTGCCCCGAAGCAGGCATCGCTCGCAAGCGTTCAAGGCGCGAGGTTGTCGGGGATCTCACCAGTTGCCGGCGCATCCTGCGCTTCGAGCTCCCGCACTTGTTGTGAAAGGTCCGCGGCGCGTTGTCGCTCGCTAGCAAGGTCGCGCTGTGCACGGGTCCGATCACGCTGCAGCTCGCGAAGTGTTTCTTCCATCGTGGCGGCGCGAGTCATCTGGTGGCTGGCCTCCGCACGTGCGCGATCCAGCTCTGCGAGCAAGGTCCGTGCACGCACGCGCATACCGTCGAGCTCTTGCTCTGCAGAGGCTAAGCGCGATCGCGTCTCGCGCAGCTCGGATTCGCTCAGGGCCTCCCGCTGTTGGGAGCTGAACAAGTCGCCCTCGAGCCCGACCATGCGCGCGCCCTGGCTCTCGACCTTGCGTTGTGCGAGTAAGATCTCGCGTTTGCCATTTTCGGCTTCGATGCCAAGCAAAGCGATGCGCGCCTGCGCGGCATCATGCTGACGTTTGGCATCGATCACTTGCGCAGCCAGCCGCTTCACTTCTTGTCCGCGCGCCGCCAGCTTTTCGCCCAACTCCTGACGAGTGAGCTCGCTGTGAGCGTAAGACTCTTCGAGCACGGCGCTGCGTTGACTGACGATACCGAGCTTACTCTGTGTGCGATCGGCGCGCAGGCGTGCGGCCGTGGCTGCGTCGCGTTCGCGCAAAGTCACGTAGCTCAACGAGCTAATCGCCACGATGGCACCCGCTGCAATCGGCGCTGCCCAACCCGCAATGGCGCGGCGTCGTTCACGTTGACGCTCAGGCCGAGTGAGCACGAGCAGCTCCTCGGCCATCTCTTGCGCAGTCGGCCGTTGCTGGGCGTCGCGTGCCAGCCAACGAACAAAGTAAGGTTCGAGATACTTCAGCGCACTCTCTTGCGGCCCCTTTGGCGGGTGATCTGCACGGTAAGAGATGAATGCTTCGACTGCCGTTCCGGGCACTTCCTCCTGCGACTCGGGCTCAAGCGCATTGCGCAACGAAAGCGCGAGCGAGAACACGTCTGCCTTGGTGGTGACAGCCGGTCGCTCAGCTTTGGCCGCGTATTGCGCCGCAATTTCCGGCGCAAAGTACAGGGGCGTGCCGGCCACGATCATCTCCGCTTCTTTGGCCGCTACGCCCAGATCGATAAGCACCGGCAGCACGCGTTGGCGTTCACTTCCAGCTTCTCCGATGCGGGCGAGGAAGATGTTGTCCGGCTTCACGTCTTGATGACGAATACCCGCGGCGTGCATCGTGGCCAGAGCTTGCGCAAGCGGCACGAAAATGTCTTGGGCTTCCGCGCGTGACAATGGACCGCGTTTGATGCGGTCTTCCAGCGTTTCGCCTTCGTACCAAGGCATCACGAACCACAAGCGCTCGCGATACCAACCGTGATCTTTGAAATCGACAACGGATGGATGGAATACCGATGCAATCAAACGCAGCTCGCGCAGTGCACTCTTACGCTCTTCTTCGCTGCTGGCCGTGCGATGCAAAATCTTCAGCGCAACTACGTGACCCGGCACGTCCGTATCGAGCGCACGGTACACATCGCCAAATGAGCCTTCGCCTACGCGTTCTTGCACGGCATAACGTTCGCCAATCACCGTGCCCTGCGGCAACGCGTTCAGCTTACGCTCGCGACTCGACGAGCTCGCAGCCTGCACAGGATTGAGCGCAAACGCTTCTTGGAGAGCGCCACGCAAGCCACCGAGTCGACTGGGCGGTTGCTGCCCGAGAATGCCTGCCGCGCGCGATGCGGCTCGCTCGAGTGTGGTGATCACATCGTCAACGCTGCGATCGACCACATAGGCAAGCTCATCTGGCGAAAGCTCACGCGCATAGCGCAACTCGAGTAGCTCTGCGTCTTGCGCATCGAGCTCGCGACGCACGCGTGACAACTGCTCCAGATACGCGTGGTGCGCGCTGCCTGCAGGCAACATCCAAAACAGTTCTTGGCGTTGGGCCGATGCGCGCAGCTTGAGATCCGCCGCCACGGTGCGGGCCAACCGGTACAGGTGCGCTCGTGGCCCGGGCTTTGCCGAAAGCGCTTCGGAGGACCACGATTCGAGACGCTTGGTAAGGTCTCGCAAGGCGCTTTCGCCCATGCCCGCGCTGCCGAGCCGAATGGTCAGATACTGTCGCAACCCTTCGGTGTAGTGCTTCAGTGCCCGCGCGCGCAGCACGTCGGCCACGGTGACGGACATGCCCGAAGCCATCGCGATCGATTCCGCGGCCACGAGCAAAACTGGCTTGGGGCTCGCAAAAGCTGTGTTCTTCATGGGCAAAGACCTCCCATTTGCCACGGTAGTCTGCAGGTCCCGCGCGCACAAAAAAAGCCGCCGACTGCGGCCAATTATGGGCGGTAGCACTCACTTTCAGGCGTGGCGCGAGCCCTCACTCGGCAAGCAATTACGCTCAGTGCACGCTCAGTGCGACAGTTTGGTCAGCCGCAGCTTGGCTTCGTCGTCCGCGGGGTCGAGCTCGAGCGCGCGCGTAAAAGCATCGCGGGCGGTCGTCAGATCGTTGAGCTCGAGAGCGAGCTGCCCCTTCACGTGATGCGCAAATGCGAGCAAGCGATCCTGCTCCAACGTCTTCTCGCAAAGCTCCACCAACATGTCGCGCCATTTCTTGGCACGGCCGGTGGACAGGTACGCGGACCACGCGGCAAACAACGCGTATTCGCGCGCCCCGGGACGCAAGTTGGAGGCTTCGCGAAAGGCATCGGCCGCAGCGCCATGCTCGCCTGCACGCAACAGTTCCTTACCTTGTAAGAAGGCACTATCGGCAAGTAGCTTGTCTTTGCCCGGCAGATTGCCGACCTCTTGGATAGGCGGCATCGAGCGTCGTGCGAGATCGATCTTAGCGACGGTACCGGCTGCAACGTCTTGATTGGCGCTGCGATTTGACTTGTTGCGCGGCGCGCGTTCGAGCAGGTCGATCACGAAAGGACCGCTCTCGTCCGGCGATTCGAGCTCGGGCATGCGCAGCTGATCCGTCATCGCTAGCGCTACGATGATCTGACTCATGCGCGGCTTGCGATAGGCAGGGCCGCACAACAGCTGCCCTATGGATGTAGCCTTACGCATCTCCGCAAATAGTTGCTTGTCCTCCGCATCGAGGCCCAGCCGCTCTGCCACCCATAGAAAGTCGCTGCGCAGCTCCACGGGCTCATGCCAAGTAGGCGCGAGCACATCCTGAATACGCTGTGCGGTGAAGTGACGCGCGATGCCCGTCAGCAGCAACGGTTCTATCGCGAGCGGCTCGCCAGGCAACGCTTCGATGCCGTGATCTTCCGCGTGAAATGCGTGCTGGCTGCGTTCCCAATGCAAGCAACGCGCAAGCTTGGCGCGCACTTGATCGCGTAAGGCCGCATCGAGCACGTCTGCTTCGATCAGACCCAAACGCTTGGCCACCTCGCCAAAGCGTAGTCGGCCCTGCATCACCATGCGCTGCTCTTCGATTTGCGCGAGCATGTTATCCGTGAGTTGCCCGCGCGCGACCAAGAGTCTTCCCAGACTGTCGGCGGGCAGGCCTCCTTCCACGAACACGGGATGCCCGGCGCGCAGACGCACCACCGTCAACACGCCCTCGGCGTCGACGCGCAAAGTGCCCGTAGCCACTTCGCTTTGCAGAGTGAGCAACGCACGCACCAAGCGATAGTCAGATCGATGCTGTAGCCCCGGACTCGGCTCCGGCGCGGGCGTAAGACCCGCCGGCGGAGGCGCTTCAGGTGGACGCTGCTGTGACCCCATAGCGGCCGGGATGTAGCACGCGTGCACCACGAGGCTAGGCAGCGGTCTTACTGCATGGCCTCTTGTGGGCGATTCGACGCAAGGATGTGTCGCTGCGTCCGCACCTACTTAGCCACACGCTGCGAGAAGCACCAGCAATACAGCAGATAGGCAGTAGAATGAGATCCCTCTGTTTGGGTCTCGAACTTGCACTCCCCGCCCCCACATCTCTGACCAAGGTAAATAGCTAAGGTGTTATCCGTCCATCAAGTCTGGTCCTCGATCACGATCCTGACCCTCTGCACGCTGCTTGGAAGTGGTTGCGTCGATCCCGCTGAAGCGCCGGAGGGCGGCGCTGCGAATGCAACGGCCAAAGGCGGACCGGGCAAGCTAGAAAAGCCCACAGAGCCGCCGCCGCGCGAGCTGCTCGAGCCCGTGGACCTTTGGAAGAACGGCCAGAAAACCGGACGCATCGATGCCCAAGGGCCCGAAGCTGCGGGCTACGTCTTCATCGATCTAGGCGAAGGCTTTACGCCGATCCTGTTTTCCGATGGTGTGGGCCCGAATGGTGAGCCCTTTCCGCACAGTTTTCGGGAGACTTACCTCGCGCTCGCGCGTGGCGAATTCCCTGACAATCCTTACGGCGAACGCGCCAAGCGCGACAAGTACCTCGAGCTTTACGGCATCCTGCCCACGCTCAATGTGCTCGCTAGACGCATGCATTGGGCCGCCGGGCTCGACTGCTCCAAGACGCTCGATCTCACGGCCATCAACAACTTTCAGGGCGTCATCGCGTACACGAGCCCTGCCCAAGCTGCCGCCACGCGCGAGCGCTATCTGGTGTCGCGCGTCTGGGTCGAGCGCTTGCTGAAAAAGCAGGGAGTCGCAGACATCGCGGCCCTGGATCTCGAGCAGATCAAAGATGGCGAAAAACAACAGCTCAAGTATTACGCGAGCAACCACGACGATTTCGAAGCCATCAAAGCTGCCCAAGATCGCCTGGAATGCGAAGGCTATTTCAAAGGTAAGGGTAAGTGGCTCAAAGGCGCGTTTGATTGGGCCACGCACGAAGCCTTGGCCGAGTTCGAGCGCCGACATCGCGTGTTCAGCTGGGGCGCCATGGGCCCCGATACACTCGAAGCGCTGCGCATGGACACGTTGCAGACCGAGCATGAGACGTTGACCCGCGTACTGACGGAACGTGCTCTGCACGCGTTCGGCGCGATCGAAGATGGCAGCGCACACAAGGCCGACGGCACGCCGGTCACGTTCAAGGGCGCTGATGGGAAGATGCACGAAGTGCCCAATCTCGAAGCCGAGCTGCGCAACGCGGTGATCGAGTCATTCGGCCTAAAAGATGCTGCGGCGAGCATGGCGTTCTTGGATGGGCTCGGCGAGATGGCCAAGGATGGACACCGCTACGTGGCCTTCCCCGGCCCCAAGCGACCTGAGTATTACTCGAACAACATGGACCTCTCCGTGTCGATCGATCGCGGGGACGTTTGGTACGAGTTTCCTTACGACGAACAAGGCGTGGAAAAGCCGCAGCCGGTGTCTCGAAGACCGTATACGACGATTTTCGTCAAGTACCTTGACCAGCGCATCCCGATCGCGCGTTACGGCACCACGATTGGTGGTTGGCGCAGCGAGCTCGTGGAAAATAACGTGTTCTGGAAGTACAAGGATTCGCCGAAGGGTGAGGTGCTTTGGGAAGAAATCGTTTCGGCGCCCGTGTGGTTGCCACCCAGCACCACACCGCCGCGCGACCTCTTGAAGCGCAAGGAGAAGCGTAAGGAAGGCGAGCCCAAGTACGAGGTCAACTATCACGAGACCGGTCCGAGCTATGCCTCGGCTTACGGTCTGGTGGCAGCTTACCATCGCCCCTTCGTGCGCAAGTCGGACGGCACCGTCAGGATCACCGGCGATGAGGGCATCCGCTCACACGGCTCGGTCGATTACATGAGCATCCTGCGCCGGCATTCCCACGGCTGTCATCGCTTGCACAACCACATCGCGGTGCGTTTGTTTGCCTTCGTCGTGCAGCACCGGCCCCATCAGCGCCAAGGCCATCAGCCCACGAATTTCGTCTTCAATTTCGACTACGAAGACGAACCTTACTCTGTGCAGATCAAACAGGGCGGCTATGCGTTCAAGCTGGACGCGCCGATCTTCGTGATGGTCGAAGAAGGTCGCATTCGTGGCAACGTGGAGAAGCCTCTGGCTGTCGCCATCCCGAAGTACAACGACATCTGCAAGGCCTACTACCTGCCGGATGGCACCACCGTCATTCCTCATGCCAATGGCACCATGGATCCATCGACGCCGCCGCCTTGTGATGCGGGCGTGCCGCTCATTCCGGAGCCGGGCGTCGATCTGAGTGTCATGGTCGGCTCCGTGCCTGCTGGCTCCGTTGTGCCTGCTGGCTCCGTTGTGCCAGTTGAAGCGCCAATCGTAGCGCCAGTAGGAGCGCCAATCGTAGCGCCAGTTGAACCGCCGATCGCACCTGGACCCTCGATCGTCGCGCCGGTGCCGGCGGCTCCGTAGGTTCGCAACGAGGCGCATAGCGATGACACGTTGAGCGCC
>JBKJIA010000458.1:0-3693 GCA_046598735.1 Polyangiales bacterium | reverse complement strand
GTACAATGCGTCGAGCTCGGCCCGGATGTCTTCTTGCGCGAGCACGTCGAACAGCTCGCCTGCGCAAGCGCCAAGCCCTTTCAGGTCGTAGCCGCCTTCGAGTAAGGCGACCAACCTCCCGCCACAGACCTCATCGGCAACCCCGCGGACAGTAAGGGCCATGCGGCGAAAGCCTCGGGTGGTCACACGCATCTGAGCGAGGGGATCGTCGACAAAGGCATCGAAGCCGGACGAAATGAGAATCAGATCGGGACGATGCGCACGCAGGGCCGGTACGATCACCTGATCAAAAGCCGCAGCATATTCTTCGTCCCCCGAACCAGGCGGCAACGGTAGATTGATCGTCGTACCGAGCCCCGCTCCTGCGCCCGTTTCGCTCGCCAGCCCCGTGCCGGGATAGAGCGGTGATTGGTGGGTCGAGATGAACAGCACACTTGGATCGTCGTAAAAGGCGGCCTGCGTGCCGTTGCCGTGATGGACATCCCAATCGACAATCGCCACACGCGCGGCGCCGGCAGCGCGCGCGGCAGCGGCGGCAATAGCGACATTGTTGAATAGGCAAAAGCCCATGGCGCGATCGGGCTCGGCGTGGTGTCCCGGCGGCCTGACGATGCCAAAAGCGCGCGTGAAACGGCCCTCGAGCGCGCCCACGGCCAGATCTAGGGAGGTACCGGCAGCAGCTAGCGCTGCAGCCCAACTGCCCTCCGAGTAAAAGGTGTCTGCGTCGAGAAACCCGGCTTTGCCAGGCACAAGCCGCGCAAGCTCGCTCACGTGCCGAGCCGTGTGCACCAGGCCGAGCTCTTCTTCTTTCGCGCTGCGAATGTCGACACGCTTGGCGCGTTCCGAAGCACCTACGCGCCCAAGGCCGGCGTTCACCGCCTCGATGCGTTCGGGACACTCAGGGTGCCGAGACGGTGCCGTATGGCCAAGAAACAGATCGTCGATGGCATAGACGAGGGACATGCGCGCCATAGAACCATGGGCCTACGTCCGGTGCCAGCGCTCTGCACAGGGGCGCACGTTATGGAGGGACGGGCAGATTAAACGAAAAAAGCCCGGGAAAAACCGAGCTTCTTGGAGCCACCTATCCGAATCGAACGGACGACCTACGGTTTACGAAACCGTTGCTCTACCGACTGAGCTAAGGTGGCACACCCACTTCAAAAATGGGTCGCTGAAGTAGCCCACACACAGAGCCATGTCAACCCTGCCGGCTATGGAAGAAAGCAATACACGCGAAGCGCGCGCGCTCTGGATCGCTGCCCCCCGCCACGCCGAGATTCGCAGCGAAGCATTGCGCGAGCGCGCGAGCGACGAAGTTCTGATCCGAACCCGCTATAGCGCCTTGAGCCGCGGTACCGAGCGCTTGGTATTCGAAGGCCGCGTGCCGGTCAGCGAACAGCAGCGTATGCGCGCGCCCATGCAGTCGGGCGAGTTCACGTTTCCGCTCAAATACGGCTATGCGAGTGTAGGCGACGTGATCGAAGGCCCCGATGACCTGCGAGGTCGTACGGTGTTTTGCCTGGCGCCGCATCAGACCGCGTACGTGGCAGCATGCAGGGCGGTCACGCCCATTCCTGACTCCGTGCCGGCGGCCCGCGCAATCCTGGCAGCCAACATGGAGACCGCGCTCAACGGAACGTGGGATGCCGAAGTCAAAGCAGGCGATCGTGTGGTGGTCGTCGGCGCGGGCGTCGTGGGTTGCTTGGTCGCTTTCTTATGCGCGCGTCATCCAGCCGTCGATATCACGCTGGTCGACATCGATCCGCGTAAAGCCGAGATCGCGCGCAGACTCGGATCGCGCTTTGCAACACCGCAGGAGATCGAAGGCGTCGCTGCAGACGTGGTCATTCACGCGAGTGGTTCGCCACAAGGTCTGGTCAGCGCCTTGAGCGCAGCCGGCCAAGAAGCGCGCATCGTAGAGTTGTCATGGTATGGCGATGCCACGGTCACGCTGCCGCTCGGCGGCGCTTTTCACGCCCGAAGGCTTACCATTTGCTCCTCACAGGTAGGCCACTTGCCCGCGTCGCAACAGGCGCGCTGGAATCACCGGCGTCGTATGGAGACAGCCTTGCACTTGCTGGCATCCCCTGAGCTCGACGCGCTGATCAATTCCGAATGCAGCTTCGATGGGTTGCCCGAGCGCATGCCGCAGCTCCTCGCAGGCGAGCAGAATGTGCTGTGCCATCGCGTTCTTTATCCGTGATTCCTCGCCTGTTCGTGCCTGATTGAGTAGGCTGCCCGCACCATGTTCAGCGTCTGCGTCCGTGACCACGTAATGATCGCGCACAGCTTTCAAGGCGAGCTGTTCGGCCCCGCGCAACGCCTTCACGGCGCCACCTACGTGGTAGACGTGGAGCTACGTCGTGAAAAGTTGGATGCCATCGGCGTCGTCGTCGACATCGCTCGCGCAAGTGATGCCTTGCGCGCGATCTTGGCCGAGTTGAACTACCGCAATCTAGACGATGACCCCGCCTTGCGCGGCCACAACACCACCACCGAGTTCATGTCGAAGCTCATCTTCGATCGCATGCTGTTGCGCATCACGGGCGGCGAGCTCGGCCCGGGCTCCGAGTCGCTTGCTTCGATGAAAGTAACCCTGCGCGAATCCCATGTCGCTTGGGCCGCCTACGAGGGTGCGGTTCCGCCGGCTTGATCGTGCGCGTTGAGCTCAAACGGTCCCCGGTGTCTAGCGCGCTCAAGCTGATTCTCGCGATCTTACTGTTAGTGGTTACGCTCAAGCTGCTCGATGCCAAGCTGCCCTTGCAATCGCTCGCGCACATCAAGTTTCGCTGGGTGTTGCTAGGGATCGCGGCGTGGACCGTGGCGCAGTTTGCCTCCGCCCTGCGCTGGCGCTTTACGGCCGAACGGATGCAAGCGCCGATCAGCATGCGTTTTGCGGTGGTCGAATGCTACATCGCAAGCTTACTCAATCAGACCTTACTATTTGGGGTAGGTGGTGACGCCATGCGCATCACCCGGCACGGCGCAAGCTTGAAGCTTGGCTCCGCGGGCTACGCGCTCGCACTGCGCACCCACCTAGTGGAGCGCGTAGCCGGGCAGACGGTGCTCGCCTTATTTGCCTGCCTAGGTGCCATGGCGTGGATGCCGTCCGTCCCGAGCGCCCTGCTCATCGCTTGTGCCGCCGTCTTAATGTGTCTGCTGGCAAGCGTGCTGTGGAGACGCAATGATGACCTGCGCCTGCACACCCCTACCCGGCTGCTCGCTTGGCTAGATGAAGCCCATAGCGCGTTATTCGTGCGCAACGCCTGGCGCATTCAGCTCGGCCTGTCGACGGTGATCATCGTGGGCTGCCTCAGCGCATTCTTCTGCGCCGCGCTCGCGCTCGAAGTCGAGCTGTCCTTGCGCGACGTCTTACGGATAGGTCCGTTAGTGTTGGCTGCGATGGCGCTGCCGTTGGGCGCGGGTGGTTTCGGCCCTCGCGAAGTCGCCTCTGCCGCTTTGTTTTCTGCCAATGCGCTCGATCCGGGCCGTGGCACCTTGGTCAGTCTTCTTTACGGTTTCATGTCCGTGCTCGCGTCTCTACCCGCCATTCCATTGTGGTTGCTGCGCGAGCCTGCAGAGGCGGTCGCTGATGAATGAAAGCACGGGCCATGCAGAGACCACTCTGGAGCTGGCCGAGCGGCTATCCGTGTGGAACGCCACCCCCACGTTGCTTGCCGTCGCAGCGAG
>JBKJIA010000152.1:0-39109 GCA_046598735.1 Polyangiales bacterium | reverse complement strand
TGCTGCGGTCATGAGACCGGGAAAAAAACACGGACGCCCGCGCGGTGCAAGGCGCGGGCGGTCGTTCGCAGCAGGTTTTGCGGGATCGAAAGCAGCCGAGCGAGGCTCCGCCGGCTGCGATCAACCGGCAGTCAGGCGCTTAATCTCTTCTTTGATCAGCTGTTCGGCCAGGTCGGGGACAACTTCCCAGACCACTTGCTCGATGATTTCGCGTGAGAGCGAAAGCACACCTTCGATCTGTTCTTTCGACAAACCAAGGCCTGCTAGCTTGCCGCCCAGGTCCGACGTTGCGGATGCGATCGCCGCTGCGGGTTTGGCGGCCGGTGCGGGCGCGGCTGCTCTCGGCGCGGCTGCCGGCTGAAGCGGAGACATCGGCGCCGTCGCGGCGGGTCGCATCACCGGTGCGGGCGGGGGCGCAGCAGGGGCAGGGGGACGTGGGGCGGGCGCCGGAGCCGCAGCGGCTTGGGCCGCCATCGGCACAGGGCCGCCCATCCCAATGCGCGTGCCATGGGTCGCAGCGCGACCGAGCGGCATGCCCTGCCCGGCCTGCCCGCCTTGCATGGCTTGCGGGGCAGCAGGGGGCGCCGCTACCTGAGCCCGAGGAGCCGCGGCGATCTGAGCGGTGGGCGCTGCAGGCCGCACGGCCTCGGTGCCGCCCGACGAAGCATTGCGCGGCCGCGCCAGCACCTGCGCCACGCGATCGATCACGCCCTGCGTATCGAACGGTTTGGAGATGTGATCATCGACGCCCGCACTACGGCCTTTGCCGTCGTCATATGGATTGTGTTGGCTTGCCATCACGATCACGGCCGTGCGCGCGAGGGAGGGATTCGCCTTGATGCGTCGCGCCACCTCATAGCCATCGACGCCTTGCAAGGACGCGTCGGCGAACACCACGTCAGGCGTCAGCTCGCCCGCCTTGGCGACGCCGGCTTCTCCCCCGTCTACGGCGATGACTTGTGCGTCTTCGCCTGCGAAAGTCATCTGCAACACTCGGCGCATCGTCGCGCTGTCGTCTACCACCAGGATCTTGGTCGGCACTCGAGTCTCCTCCGCCCTAACTCATTCGTTTGCTGGTCGCCTTACCGGCCGCCCGCATCCCCGGTCGACATGGTAACGCGACCACGTCGTCGAGAACCAGATCCCACCCACTTCCGGCACGATCTTTCGATACGTGATCCTCGCGAGATCGGTCAAGAAATACAGCATTGTCCGCGCGCGCGTCGCAGCTACCATCCCGCCCCTCATGGTCGAACAGCCCGATCCCCACCGCTATCGCGCCGCCGCGCCCCAGCCTCCACCAGGCCCGCTAGACCTCGAAACACTGCTGCCTGGCGCAGGTGAAATCGAGGTGGAGGTCGGTTTTGGCCACGGGCTTTTCCTGTTCGAGCGCGGCGCCGTGCGACCCGATGTGCGCATTGTGGGTCTCGAGGTGAAAAAGAAGTGGTCGGTGCTCGTGGCCGAGCGTGCAGCGCGTCGAGGGCTCGCCAACGTGACCGTATGGGGGGCGGACGCGCGGGAGGTGTTGCCTCGCGTGCTGGAAGGCTCGGTTGCGCGTGTGTTCATGCATTTTCCCGATCCATGGTGGAAGCGTAAGCACGAAAAGCGGCGGCTGACGGGCGACACGCTGCTCGATGAAATTGCACGGATTATGCGGCCAGGCGGTGAGCTGTTCGTGCAGACCGACGTGGAAGATCGGGCGCTCGTCCATCTTGCTGCGGTGCGAGATCACGCCTCGTTCGATCTCGGCGGGCGCGCGGGGTACCTCGATGCCAATCCTTACGGTGCGCGTTCCAATCGCGAAGCGCGCGCCGCCGAAGACGGTCTACCCGTGTGGCGCACGCTGTCGATCAAGCGCTGACTTGGTCACCGCGCCTCAGGAATGCATCGACATCGTCTGTGATGCGGCGAGGCCGGTAAGGCTTGCGACAGCGTAAGGGCGCACGGCTCAGCGCGCGGCGAGCGCCTGGCAGCGTTGCTCGGTTTCTTCGCGCAGACGCGCTTGACGCGTGGCCATCACACTGGCCTCGATGGTGGCCGGTCGTGCGATGGCGCTTGGGCCCGCGTCGCCACGTGCTTCGAAGAAAATCGCCGGATCATCGACGAAATCGTAAAGCTCTTCGTCGGTCTCGAGCAACTGGCAGTTCCGATCGAGCAAGTCGCGCACGATCAACTGAAAGGCTTCGACGCTCCAGGCGTAGGTGTCGTGCAGCAAGATGATGCCACCACGTTCGCCCTGCGCTTCGCGGCGCTCGAGCACGGCGCGCCAGGTTTGGTGAACTTCTTCGGCCGTGCGCACTTGGAAGTCTCCCGCACCCAGGTTCCACAACACCATCGTGTAGCCGCGATCTGCGAGGAGCTTGTCGATGCGCGCCGAATGCGCGCCCCCTGGCGGGCGAAACAACACGGGTTTACCGCCCAAAATTTTCTTGAACAGCAATTCAGTAAGGTTCAGCTCCCTCAGGGCTTCTGCATCGTTGAGCAAGGGCAACTGACGATGCATGTAGCCATGCGACGCGAGCACGTGGCCGCGACGTGCTGTTTCGCGGGCGATTTCTTGATGTTTGCGTTCCGCGACGTTGTCGCCGCGCATGTTGGAACCCGTCAGAAAGAAGACTGCGCGCACGCCTGCTGCGTCGAGACGATCCAGCAACAACGGGGTGGTGAAGCGACTGGGGCCATCGTCGAACGTGAACAGAATCAGCCGGTGCGGCGTGGCGCCCGTCATGATGCGACCGTTGCGCATCGCTCCGCCTAACGCATCGTGCGCTCGTTCCGGTGCAAGCTCGATGGGGGCGTCGACGATTTCGCGTTCTTCGTCGTCGTCTGCACCAGGCATCAGCGCCGCCAGCGCGGATGCCGTGATTGCAATGGCCTTGGGTGTCTTGACTTCGCGCACTGCAATCGTCGGTCGCGGTAGCGGGGCCGCCATCGCCTTGGCCGTTCCCAAGCGCAGCTCGTGACGGGCGATATCCGTAAAGCGGGCCATGGCAACGCCCGTACCGAGCGCAGAAAGACACAGCGTCACGCGTATGAACGAGCGAAATCCAGAGTGCACAAATCGCATGTGCGCGATTGTAGGTGTCTGTCAGGCAGGCACGCACGAAAGTGGCAGAAAATCTCGAGAAACTGCTGCGATGTTCAGCTGCGCATCTTCAGGGTGACGACGAGGCGGCTTTGA
Organism: Polyangiales bacterium; assembly: GCA_046598735.1. Taxonomy (GTDB): domain Bacteria; phylum Myxococcota_A; class Polyangia; order Polyangiales; family DASUME01; genus DASUME01. The sequence continues at coordinate 35,928 of JBKJIA010000152.1, read as the reverse complement.
GGTTGAGTGGAATCTCGAAAGCAACCGGTCCACCGTCTGGCGCTGGAAAGACCCAGCCGCGCGCCTGGTTCGCAATGCACTCCGTAAGCTCCACCGGCAACGCCGATTCGCCGCGCAATTGGGCGCGTGCCACGTGACCATCGGCTGCAACACGCACCGCAAGGGTAAGGCGGCCTTCGACTCGGGCGCGCCGCAAACCGCGCTCGTAACAACGGCGCAGCCCCGGTAGTGCGCCTTGAATGACGGGTTTGATGAGCTCAGGCGCGAGCGTACCCGTGCGTGCGTCGGCTTCGGCCTGAAGCGCCGCGCGAATCGTGGCTTCTTCGATACGGCTGCCTTCCGCAGCGACCGTGACCTGAAACGCATGAAGGCGGCCCCGCGCATCTTCGAATGACAGCGTAAGGTCACCCGCGGGTACACGCATCGAAAGCTCAGCCTGCGCAAGCAACCGCGCATCACCCACTTGCCAGGCACTGACTTGCGGGAGCGGCGGTAACGTCAGCGTCGGCCAGGAGTGCGACGCATCATCAAGTCCGAGCACCAGGCGATCGACCGACGTTTTCAGGCCGACTGGCACAGTTGTGGAAAAGGACTTGCCCGCAGTCAGAAGGTCAATCTGCTTGCCTTGTCGCAGGATCGCGACCTTACCTTCATGCACCGCGACGTGCACGTCGTCCGCTGCGCGACCCACGAAGAAGCGCGTACCCCTGACCTCGGCTGAGTAGCCAGCCGCTTCAATCACGTACGAATCGGCGGCTGCAAGCTTGCGAACCGTGCTCGACACGCCGCCGCGCACGAGTGAAAGCCGTACGGTGTGCTCAGTAAGGCGCACGATGAGTAGCTCGCTGTCAGGCGCGAGCACGATGCCGGTTCCGGTCCCGAGGTGCACGTGCAGCTCTTCGTCCCTGCCGGTGCGCAAGGTTGCGCCTTCGATCACAGGTGAGCCCGACGCATGCGTTTCGAGCCGTCCGAGCGTGACCCAGCCCGTCGCCGCACCTTCGACCGGTGTCACAGGCTGTGCTTGTTTCGTTTGCGTACGCGCCGCCAACTGCGCGGCCTCGCGTTGCCCGGAAATACCGACCCACCCAATCACGACCGTCGCGGCGATGGCGAGGATCGGTAAGGCTAGGGCGAGTAACTTACCATTTCGTCCAGCATGGGGAGGCGAAGCGTGCTTACGCTCCGCTACGTTGAGAAGGTCGCGATCGAGCGCGCGTTCCATCTGTTCCCACGCGAGCTCTGGCATCGGCAGCTCGCGCGCTGAATCTCGCACGCGTGCGTACTCGCGCACCGCGCCCAGTGCCGCTCGACACGCTTCGCATCGAGAGAGGTGCCGCTCGATGCGCGCGCGCCCAGGCCCTGACAGTTGATCGGCAACCAAAGCTTCTAGCGCAAACAGTTTGGGAGCATGGGGGGTCATGGCTCCTCCTTGGTGGTGAGCCAGGCTGCGAAACCTGCGAGGGATGGCTCATCCGTCAGCGCAGCGTAAAGCTCTTTGCGCGCGTAAAACACGCGCGTGCGAACCGTCATCACGGGGATATCAAGCAGTTTTGCGATCTCCTCCGCAGCGACGCCTTCGAGATCGTGCAGCACCAACGCTTCGCGCTTCTTTTCCGACAAGCGATCGAGCAGACGATAAAAGGCGCGCCCGCGTTCGTTGCGATCCGCAAGATTCGCCGGCGTCTCATGGCTCGGTTGCTCGAGTAAGCCTTGCTCGTCGTCACCGGCCAAGCGCAACTTGGGTCGCGATTTTTGTTTGCGCACGTGCATGCGCGCAACGTTCAAGGTCAGACGGTAAAGCCAGGTAGTAAAGCGCGATTCGCCACGAAAAGAAGCCAGTGAACGATGCACATGCAGGAACACATCCTGTGCGACGTCTTCGACTTCTTCCGCCGGCACAAAGCGATGAACGAGCCGTACGACCTGTTGCCGATGCGCGAGGAACAGGGCTCGAAATGCAGCCCGATCACCCGTCTTGGCGCGTTCGACGAGTAGGTCGTCTTCGCTCACTGCACGGCTCGCAGGCACGGCACGGGCGTGCGTTGGCAAAGGCGCTGCGATCGCGGGCTTTGGAGGGCCAGATCGTTTGTTGGCGGCCGCAACTGTGTGCCCGAATAGGCTTCCGGTGAGCGCTGTTGCACTGGCCGCTGAAGATATCACGGACATGACTTGATTCATGCGTTGCCCGAGCTTGGCTTCGCGTTCACGCGGCCAGTCCCTTGCGGTGGGCCGCAATGGTGGCTAGGAAAGGTCGCATCCAAAAAAACCGAGGGAGATTGCGGTGATCGACGTCCGGCACTTGAGCAAGCGATACGGCGACCGCACAGCCGTCAGCGACCTCAGCTTTCAAGTCGCGCGCGGCGAAGTCGTCGGCTTTTTGGGCCCGAACGGGGCCGGCAAGAGCACGACCTTACGCATGTTGACTGGCTTTCTCGAGGCGAGCGAAGGTGAAATCCGCATCGCAGGTCTCGATGCCGCCACGCAAGCCATCGAGGTGCGCAAGCGTGTGGGATACATGCCCGAAGCGGTTCCGTTGTACCTCGAGATGCGCGTGGTGGAATACCTGCGCTTTCGAGCGGAGCTCAAGGGCGTCGCGCGTCGCGAGATCGCTAAGCACGTGGACCGCGCGCTCGAGCTTGCGAGCGTGGCGGACGTGAAGACGCGCATCATCGGCCAGCTGTCAAAGGGCTACCGACAGCGCGTGGGCTTGGCCGATGCGCTGGTTGCAGACCCGCCGTTGTTGATTCTCGATGAGCCAACAGCCGGTCTCGATCCCAATCAGATCCGTCAGGTTCGCGATTTGATTCGGCAGCTGTCGAAAGAAAAGACAGTGCTGTTGTCCACGCACATATTGCCCGAAGTGGAAGCGATTTGCGGACGCGTGATCATTCTCGATCGCGGTCGTTTGGTGTCGACAGGGCGGCCGGATGAGCTGCGCAGCATGGGCGAAGGGGTGCGCTCCCTGAGTATCGAAGCGCGCGCCGACGAGCTCACGCTACGAAGCGCACTGAGCACCGTAGAAGGCATCAAAGGCGAGCCCACGTTTGCGCGCATCGGGGCAGCAGGCGAGGTGATTCGCGTGCGGCTCGCTGCCGAAGTCAAGCAAGTTGACGAAGTAGCCGAGCGCGTATTTCGTGCCATGGCAGACGCAGGCATCGCGTTGCGCGAGCTGAAACGTGAGGACGCAAGCTTGGAAGAAGTGTTCGCGCGCCTGACCACGCAGGAAGCCAGCACCGAAGCGAAAGACGGCGCAGAGGTCGCAGCATGAGCCCGGCCCTTACCATCGCCAAACGCGAAATTTTTTCTTACTTTGTTTCGCCGATCGCCTACGTCGTCACAACCGTGTGGCTCGTGTGGTGCGGGCTTCAGTACTACATCTTGTGCGGCCTGTTTGCCGGCGCGCCCAATACGTCGGCGAGCGCCAATCCGCTCAGCGCATTTTTCGGCGGCTCCGTGCTGTTCTTCATCCCATTGCTGGTGTTTGCGCCGGTATTGACGATGCGGCTCGTGGCCGAGGAGCGACATACCGGCACGCTCGAGCCGCTGCTCACCGCGCCGATCACAACCTTGCAAGTAGTGATCGGAAAGTACCTGGCGGCGGTCGTGTTCTGGCTGACGCTTTGGGTACCTACGCTGCTCTACGTCTGGATCACGAGCCAGTTCGGGCAGGTCGATCTCGGAGCCGTGCTGGCCAGCTATATCGGAGTCACAGGCATCGGCCTCTACTACATGGCGATAGGTCTCGCGATGAGCGCCCTGGCCAAGAACCAGATCGTGGCAGCCTTACTCTCTTTCATGGTGCTCTCAGGCATGTTCGCAGGCGGCTTGCTCACCTATCTCGAGACGTTCGCGGCAAGTCGCGACATCATCGAATACATCAGCCTTTGGGGGCATATGCAGGCGTTCTCGAAGGGGATCGTCGATACGCGCTTTCTTGTCTTTGACGTGACCTTGGCGGGGCTGTTCGTGTATCTCGCCTGGCGCGCGCTCGAAGGCCGGAGGTGGCAATGACTAACTCCGAAAAGACGCCACCGAGGGTGCGCGCAGCCAACGGTAAGGGCAGTGTGGCATGGGCCATCGCAGGTACCGCGCTCGTCACGGTGCTCTTCGTGATGGTCAATTACGTTTCCTTTCGCCGCTACGAACGCTGGGACCTCACGCGCGATGGCTTGTTCACGCTGTCCGGTCGCACCGAGCAGCTGCTGAAGAAGCTCGACCGACCGGTAGACATTTATTTGTTCATGTCGGGCTCGGAGCCGAACTTCCAGGAGCTCAAGGAGCTGATCACGCGCTACCGCGCCAAGAGCGCCAAAATCACCGGCCACTTCGTCGACCCCGATCGCGAGCCGAGTAAGTTTCGTTTGCTCGCGGAACGCTTTGGCGTGCGCGTTGCGTTGCAAGAGAATGGCCAGACGGAAGCGGAGCTTGCCGCGGTAGTGGTGGCGGGTGACAAGCGCTGGAGCATCACGCGCGATGACCTCGTCGATCTTGATCTCGCGTCAGTCGAAGAGGGACCCGGCAAGGCCAAGATCAACGTCAAAACCGAGCAAGCCCTGTCCGGCGCGATTGTGCAAGTCACGAGCGGCCGCGCGACGAAAGTGTGTTTTTCGACCGGCCATGGCGAGTGGTCCATCGAGGCACCTGAGCGTTCGCTCGCGGCAGCCAAAGAAGAGCTGAAGCGCGACAACGTGGAGCTCGCCCCCGTGGAAACGCGGGGCCAAAAGGAGCTCGCGAAGACCTGCGACGCCATCTACGTACTCGGTCCGCAAAAGCCATTTTCAGCGGAGGAGAGCGCGGCGCTCAAAACCTATCTAGATGCTGGAGGCAGCCTGCTGCTCGCGCTCGATCCCATCATCTCCGGCGAACAACTTGTGCCGACCGGCCTTGAATCCCTGGCCGAAGCTTACGGTGTACATGTGGACAACGACGTGGTGGTCGAGCTCGATGCCCAGCGCCTGCTTTCGCCAAGTCCAGTTGAACACTTTCTTGTGGCAGGCTTTGGGGACCACCCGTCGATGCGTCCGTTGAGCGCGCTCGGAGCGCCTGTGGTCATGCATCTTGCGCGCTCCCTCACCTTGGCAGAAGGAGGCGAAGCCGAGGCCTTGATGAAGTCGAGCGACAAGGCTTACGGCGAGACGGTCCTCGGTCAACTGACGGCTGGCGATGACCTCCGGGTTGGCGATGGCGACATCAAGGGACCGGTCACGATTGCCGCTGCCGTTGCGACGGGCACCAAAGGCGAGGATGGTAAGGCCAAAGGTAAGGGCGGACGTCTCGTCGTCATGGGCGATAGCGACTGGCTGTCTCCTAACTACTTGCAACAAGCTCAGGTCGCCAACGTCGACTTGCTCTCGAGCCTGACGGGGTTCCTGGCCGAGCGCGATGCGCTCATTTCGATCGCACCACGCAAGATCAACGCACAAGCGATCATGATTACGGAAGACGGCTTGCTGGGCGTGCTGTTGCGCGTGCTCGTGCTGATGCCGCTTGCGGCGATCGTGCTCGGTGTCGGCGTGTGGTGGCAGCGGCGCTCGTGAAGAAACACTTTGGAGGTCGTCGATGAGCAAGCGCGCAACCGTGATGCTCGCAGTCGTCGTGCTCGCACTGACGGCTTATATCCTCAAGTTCGAACGCACGAGTCTTACGAGCAAAGAGCTCGACCAACGCTCAGGCAAGGTCTTGACGAGCTTTGTGCGCGACAAGCTCGAACGCCTTGAGATCCAGCGCAAAGGCAAACGCGTCGTCCTGCAACGTAAGGCTGTCGCCGACGGTGGATTTGGCTCGTGGCAGATGCTTGAGCCCTGGCAGGGCGAAGCAGACGAGAGCGAAGTCGACCAGGTGCTGGGCGAGCTCGAATGGCTCGACGCGCGCCGCACGCTCACCGATATTACGGGCAAGGACCGCGCTCAATTTGGGCTTGATAAGCCGCGCTACCGCGTGATTTTCAGCGCAGGCGGCGTCACGCAACGGCTCGCGTTGGGCTTGAACGACGTGCATGGCGAGGGTGTGTACGCGTCGGTGGACGATACTCAGACGGCATTCGTGGTGCCCAAAACCTTACTCGAGGCGCTTGATCACGAGCCCGGTCACTACCGTGGCAAGGAGCTGTTTGGGACGTTGGTTACCGCGTGGGGCCGCAAGCTTTCCATCGAAGCCGTCGGCGCACACGTCGAGCTCGAGAAGAAGGCTGGCCGTTGGTGGGTGAGCGGAGCGGATGAGACCTTCGCGGATCCAAAGGGCGTTGAAGGCGTGCTCCGCGCGCTTGATGATCTTCGCGCCACTCGTTTTCTGGAGGGGGGTGAAGCCGACCGCGCGCGTCAGCTGCTGGGCAAGCCCGTGCGAACGGTGCAGCTGCGCATCGTCCCCGACGAAGGGCGCGAGGATAAGAAGCCCGAGCTGGTCGAGCTGCGCATCGGCACCGCTTGTCCTAATCATGCCGAAGAAACCTTCGCTAGCGCGGGCGCTGCGGGCACGCCCGTCTGTGTGGCCGACGAGGACCTGAGGGTGTTCGCGCCAGGCCCAGACGCGTTGCGTCAGTCCGCGGTGCTCGCCGCCGGACCAAGCGAGATCGAACGGTTTGAGCTGTCTGCGGGCGGCACCAAGCTCGCGCTCAAACGCGACGGCGAAAAATGGCTCGATGCGGCGGGCAAAGCGCTCGATCGGGAGGCGGTCGAACAATGGCTCGAGGATGTGCTCGCGCAGCGCGCCGTGGCGTTTCCCACGCTATCGCCCCTCGCCGAACATGGTCGCCTGAGTATCTACCTGGCTGAGGACAGCATCCAAACCGTGATCATTGGCGGCGCGACGCCCGACGGAAGCGTGCTCGTGCGCCGCGATCAGGAGCCCGTGCTTGTGCGCTATCGCGCGGCATTGGCAGATCTGTTCACGCCTACGCCGCTACGTTTCGCGTCCCTGCAGCTTTGGACGCATCAGCCCAGCGAAGTGCAGCAATTGGACGCCCAAAGCGGTGTCTTGCAGCGCAAGTTGCAATTGGTCGAGGGCGCCTGGCGCACATCTGCCGCGGCGCCGGAAGCGAGCGAGGGCGCACGCGTGCGCGAGCTATTGCGCGAGCTTTCGCGTCTGCGGGCGCTTGCGTTCGTGACCGAGCGTGCGCGCGTAGAACATGGATTCCAAACGCCCAGTGCACGCCTTACCTTGTCGCTCGTTCCGGCAGCTGGGGCCGCTCGAACACTCAGGATTGAGCTCGGCGCAGCCACGCCCAGAGGCGCGTACGTGCGCGTGAACGGGGGTCCCGTCTACGAAGCACCGCGCGAAGTCGTCAATGTGATGGACGAGCTTGCAGGCGGCACACCTGCGCCTATTCCGGCCGAACAACCCAGCGCGCCTGAGGATGACGTGTTAGGCGAACACGAAGACGGTCACGAAGACGGTCACGACCACGAGCACTGAGCTTGTGTCTCAGCTCTTCTTGGGCTCGGGGATTTCGGCAGGCGGTTCGATGGTGGTGTGTCCACGGTAATCGAGCAGACCGTCCGCATCGGAGAAGCCCGACGCCGAAACGCGCGTGAATTGCGCCTTGACCTTGATCTTGGCACCGGGGAACAAATCCGTGGGGATCGGCAAGATGCCGGACTCCGCGGGCGGGGGCTTGCGCTTGCCGCGTTTGGCGTCCGCGATGGCCTCGTCGAGGCTCTTCTGATTTTCTGCGTAGCCGACCAATCGAATGCGCTTCGTTGGATCGGTCTCGGTCTTGGAATCGGCCAAGAAGACGTGCGGGGCGCGCGCTTGCGGACAAATCTTATCCTTCGGGCATTCCGGCGGTACGTAGGTCTCGATCACGTACCCGGTGAGCTCGACTTCGGTATCCATCGTGTTGCGCATGCGCTTGCGGACGCCGAACAAGCTGTAGCTGTTATCGGGCCACTGGATTGCGTACGGAGGAGGCGGCAACTTGGGCACGGCCGGAAGGCTGGGCTTGATGTCGGGAAGCTTCTCAACCTCGACCTGAGAACCGCTCTGGCCCTCACAGGCCGATACGCTGCTACCAAGGGCAGCTGCCAGCATTGAAGTCAGGATCCAGGCTCGACGGGCACGATTCATCGCGTTGTCCTTGCTTTTTGGGTGCGGGAGGGCTCGGAGCGCCCCGCCAAAAACGAGCCGGACGTTACCACGGGGCTCCGTGTACGGACAACGCCGACTACGCGAGGTTCCCAGCGGAAATCAACATGGAAGATTCCGTCGATCTCAGGGCGTGGCCGCGACTTTCTTAGCTATGCACGCCGGCGGTGGCAGCCCCTTGTGCACTTTGACCAAGCCAGCCGGTGCGCCCTCGCGCGTGACAACGAGCGTTGCCTCCGCGGCTGCTTGACCGCCTAGATCGTGCAAGGCGCGCAAGGCTTCGAGCCCAAGGCGTACGTCGTCATCGCTGGCATCCGCGCGAATGGCATGTCGCAACGAAAAGAGCAGCGGTTCGCGCGCTTCATCGATGCACAGCGTTCGCGCAAACCGCATGGCAGCGGCGTGGACCTCGGGCCACTCGCCGGGCGCCACCAGACGCGCCTGGACCAGGCCCCACGCATCGCGATCCGACAGGCTAGCAAGTGCTTCGATCGCAGCGCTGCGCACGCGGCGTGACGTGTCATCCACGGCTCTACGTAAGGTCGGCTTCGCCTCGGGCGCGTGCATCAACGATCGAATCGCGGCCACGCGCACGAGCGGCCAGCCATCTTCGAGCGCGCTCGCCTCGACCCGAGTCCGGGCCGGCGTGGTGACAAGACTTTGCAGCGCGACCGCACGCACCCGCGGATACCTGTCCGCCGCGAGCACGACTGCAAGCGAAGACGCTTTGCCCGGATCCCGCGCGAGCAACGCTTCGTAAGCGGAGCGCCGCAGCATCCACTCGCTGCTACTGCGCGCGGCTTGATCTAGCCAGGCATCGGAAGCCGCCGATGGGCCCGCCTTTGTCAGCGCCAGCGCCAAGCGATAGCGATCCTCGAACGTCGTTACTTCGCCCAACACCTGTTCGGCAAGACTCGCCGCGCGATCGGCATGTTGCCCGGTCAACGAGAGCACGAACGCAAGCGCGACGCGTGCGGACACGCTCGGTTTCTGGCCCAGCCATGCCAGCACCGCGCCATCGAATGCCGCGCTTTCACGGCGCGCCACGCCGATCAAGGCTTCACGCAGCGGTGGACGATTCGCGCCCTGTTCGGTGGCCAATGCCCGCAGCAGCGCGCTGGTTTCGCCGCGTTCGCGTGATAGCCACGTGGCCGCGGCATCGCCCACTTCCGTGGCATCGAGCGCAAGCTCGCGCAGACCTTGTCGACCGGGCTCTGCCGCCGCGCGCAGACCCGCAAGCGCAGTGTCTTGCAGAGCTTTTTCCGTGCGCGCCGCGTTCAACACGCGAGCGCGCGCCACATCGAGATCGAGATGCCGAAGCAGCACGCGCAAAGCACGACGCCGACCTCGTTCACTCAGCTCGTCATAGCGAGCAGCAACGCGCGCGGCGGCATCGGGTCCAAGCTCCCCCAGCGCGCTGGCAATATCATCAGCACGCGGATCATCTTGAACGAGCAACGCGACCAAGCGGTCGAGCCCACCTTCGCGTTCGATCGCCGTCGAGATCTGAGTATCTGCGATCGACACCGTCGCGCCTGGTCGCGCCGCTTCATCGATCACCAATGCGATGCAGCGCGCATCGACCGGCTTGGGTAACGTGATTTCCACCGGGCCCGTTGCTGTGGCCGGGATCGTGACGTGCACCGTGCTGGCATCGAGAAGCAGCCACAAACTGCGGGGTAAACCAACTCCGTCCGGGGGCGGGGCAAGCATCACGCGTTCGATCGCAAAACCCCTACCTCGCCAACGCAGGATCGCGAATTCGCCGCGCGCACCGTTGCTCGTCCATGCGGTTTGAGGGTTCCCATCCACCAACGAAAGGGGTGGGGTGGGTGTAAGTGGACCGGTCTTATCGGACGGACTCGCGGAAACCGCATCGAGCGCACGCAGCACGCTTTTGCTGCTCGCCTGCGCGCTCGCTGCTTGAACTTCGACCATGTCCGCCGCTGTCAGCGCAGGAGCATCTGCGTGGATGAGCGTCAGCGTCTTGGGGTCGACGGTGCGGCGCGCAAACAGCGCTTCATGACCGCCACACAATGCGACCGCTTCGTGCCGAACACCGACCACGATCTCCCGTTTGCCGAGACGCTCGCGTGCTTCGAGCACCGTGCGCGTGCGCTCACCCGGATCCCCGACGAAGTCCGCACGTTCTGACAGCAGCAGCTCATCGCCGCGCTTGCCGCCAAAAAGGGCCACGAGCTCGCCCGTAGGCGCCTTGGCCCGCAACACGTTCACCATACCGTCTGGCTCGATCGCAATCGTCTCGATGCTGACGTCCGTGACAGCGGGCAACGCCAGTGTGTGAACACGGTTGCCTATCTTGACGAATAAACCCTTCGCGGATGTCTCCACCCCTAGCGAAGCAGATCTAGCTGGCTTACCTACGCGTAGGTCCTGTGCGAGCGGAAGCGGCGAAGCGTGTGCCAAACCCGTCATCGCAACGGTAGAGATGGTGAGAATTGGGACAACCAACCACGAGGAAAAACCTTTCGCGAGGCGAGGCGACATGGGGCGCACGATAACCGGAATATCGTCCGCATGCCGGAGGTTGCGCTTTCGTAACGGAATACTGCGCGAGCACGAACTCAGAATAAGTCCAGCACCGCCGTCTTCGGGACGGATCGAAAACGAACACACACGTGGCCGCGGCCACACGGAGGCAATGTGCCAAGTGGGGGAATGAAGGCAGCGGGCGCGGGGCGTCGCGGCGGGCGCCCATCGGCACAACTCAAAAGTCGTGCGGCGGGTCAGGGCCGTTCCCAGGTGAGAAAGGGAATCGCTGACCCGTTGGTGAACGTAGATCGCACTGAAGAGGCAGAAGGTCGCGTCACGCGAAGTAATCGTGGGCGGCCCAAAGGAGCGGAGACCATGGCCAAACGCGCAGAAGCAGTGGTGCAACCGTCGAGCGGCGCCGAAGAGCTGGTGGAATCCGGCGAGATCGAGCTGCCCGATGAAACCTCCCTAGCTGCCATTGAAACCGAGCACACGGAAGCCAAGGCTCCCGCCCGTTCGGACAAGGCTTCGGGCGACGTCATGCTTTCTCTCTACTTCCGCGATATGGCGTCGCATCGCGTGCTGCGCCCCGAAGAGGAAGTAGAGGCCGCTAAAGAGGTCGAGGATCTAGAGCGTAAGTATTGGGTGGCCTTGCTTGCGTATCCGCCTGCGTTTGAAGCGGTCAGCTCCGTGCTCGATCGTTTCATCACGGAGAATCCGCCGGAGCAGTTGGCAGAGCTCAAGAAGCTCGCGCCGCAGGGGTTGACCACGCGCTTCACCAAAAAGAACCAGGAGCGCTGGGACAGCCTGGCTTACGGTCTTGCGTGCAAGCTGCGCGAGATCGACGGCGATCGCTTGTTCGTGGAAGGATCCTTCGATGCCATCCAGCGCTTGGCAGGCCGTCACGCCTTCGAGCGCGACATGATAGGCGACGAGGTGCAGCTTACGCCTGCATTCAAGCGCTACGTATCGCGTGCTGAATCGGCACGTCGTGCGCAGAAGCAATCCAAGAATCGCTTCGTGGCCGCAAACCTCAGGCTCGTGGTCTCGATTGCGCGTCGCTATAACCGCGGTCGCATGCCGCTCATCGATCTGATTCAGGAAGGTAATATCGGCCTGATGAAAGCGGTGGAGCGTTTCGATCACATGCGTGGCTATCGCTTCAGCACTTACGCTTCGTGGTGGATTCGCCACGCGATAAGCCGCGCTCTGGCGGACAAAGGCCGTGCGGTTCGCATTCCGGTGCACATGCTCGACACGTTCAACCGCGTGCAGAAAGCCACGCAGGCGATTAGCTCGCGCACGGGCAAGGATCCTTCGTCCGAGGAGCTTTCGCAGGAAACGGGCATCGCGGAAGACAAACTCGACAAGATGCAGGGCTATTGGGCGGACACCCCGTTCTCTCTCGATCGACCCGTCAACGACGAAGACGGCCGTAAGTTCGTGGATTTCCTCGAGAACGAAAACACGCTCTCCCCGCACGAAACCCTTGTCCAGCAAGCTTGGACGGACGAGCTGCAGCGTTTGCTCTCGACGCTTTCACCCATGGAGTCGCGCATCCTGCGTTGGCGCTTTGGTCTCGACGATGAGGAGGAGCTGACGCTCAAGGAGATCGGCGACAAGTACAATCTCTCTCGGGAGCGCATTCGTCAGCTGCAGGAGCAGGCCCTTACTAAGATCCGTAAGCAGATGCGCGACTAAAACGTAAGGCGTTCAGCGGGGGCGTTGAGTGCCTGCGCTTTCTGCTCGCAACTGCTCGTGGCGCGCGTTCTTCGGAGCGAGCGCCATGTGCGCTTAAGGCCGCTAATGCGCGTACAGATACTCGGCGAGTACGCGCACCATGTCGTCGGCAAGCGCGCGCGCCTTCCATTGCTTGCCGCTCACGCCGTTGATGAGAAAGCTGAACGCCAGCGTGCTCTCCGGTTGGGGGCCGAGTACGTAGCCGCTCAGCGCGATGACGTCGTCTAGCGTTCCCGTCTTGGCGCGCACGATACGCGGGTGCGCGAGGTTCGTGATGCGGCCGTGCAGTGTGCCGTCGCTGCCCGCGATCGCGAGCTGGCTCTGATACTCCGAGCGCACGGCGGGGTCGTTGTTGACATGGACAAGCACCTTGACGATGTGATCGGGCGAGATCGCGTTGCCTTTGAACAAGCCTGAGCCGTTGACGATCTTGGCTGCGCCTCGTGCGACGCCCGATTGCTCGAGCAAGGCCTGAGCCCGTTCGGCGCCGCGCGCAGAGCTGCCAGGTGCGCGTGCCGCGTGGGCGCCCACTACCTTGAGCAACATCTCGGCGAAAAAGTTGTCGCTGTTCTTGCCAACCGGCAGGAGCACGGAAGAGAGCGGCTCGCTCTCGTGGGCAGCCAGCAGACCTAGCCCCGAAGGCACGTTACCCACGCGTACGCGCATGCCGCCGTTGATACGTTGGGCACGCAGCGCTGACTTGAGGCAATGTCCCGCGTAGGGAAGGGGCGACTCGATGCGTCGCTCGTAGCCGACACCACGTACGCCGAGCGGCACGCTGCCGCTGAGCTTGAGGCCGAGCAGCTCACCCTGTTGCTTTTGATCGGCCACCAAGTTCGGCGTGCCAGAAGCTGCCGTGACAACACTGCTCTCGATCGCGAAATGATCGGGGCAGCGCAGCAGGACGTTGGCCGGCGCGTCTGCTGCCGGACCGGGCGCGATACGCAGCTCATACGCGTTGCGATCGACGGACACCGCTGCCACAGCCGCGCGAAATGAGGCGATCTCATGCGGCTGTTGTTCGAATGCCGGCGGTAAGATCTGATCATCGAAGTAGCTGCCGTCGACCACGATGTTGTCCACGCGCCGCACGCCCAGGTCGACCAGCTTGCGCGCTAGCGCCAGTAAATTTTCGTAGCCCAGCGTGGGATCGCCTTCACCACGCAGCACCAACGTTTCAACACCGCCATCGGGCAAGAGCGCGCCTGAGATCGTGGTGCGCATCCGAAAATCTGCACCGAGCTCCGTGAGCGCTGTGGCAGCCGTGACGAGCTTCATGTTGGAGGCTGGATTGCGTGGTATTTCAGGGTTCAGAGTGTAGAGTCGCTCCCCGGTCGTGGCGTGTGCGACCACCACACCAAGGTTGTCTCCAAGCCCTGCAGCGCGGATCAAATCCGACAGACGTGCCGCGAGGCCCGCTTTCTCTTCTGCGCTAGGAGGGCGTGCCGCGGGCGTTTGTGCCAACGACGACCCTGGACTCCAAGCGAGCAGCACCAACGAGATGACGAGAATCCGGTGACAAAGCTGAACCATGGCACCCGCGCTCGTACCACACGCGCGCGATCGATGCCCACGTGGCGTGTGCTGTCCGCGCTGACGATGTTCTGCATCGCGTGCAGCCAGCCAAGACTTACGCGCGACGATGCCCTCGTGGTGCTCTTGCCTCGTGAGCCGGAACAGCTCGATCCGCGCTACGTGGGCGATGCTTACGGTGTGAAGCTTTCCCGCCTGCTCTACGCTTCGCTGGTCACGATCGACCCGACTTCGCTCGAACCCCGCTTCGATCTCGCCGCACGCCTTGAAATCATCGATCCGCTGCATGTACGCGTGCAGCTTCATGCTGGGCTCCATTTCGCAGATGGCAGCGTACTCGACGCCGCCGATGTCGTGGCGACGTTTCGCGCGCTCGTCGATCCGCGCGTGCGCAGTCGCTACGTGAGCACCTACGCGCGTATTGCAGATGTGCACGCAGAGGACGACCTGACGGTCTTATTCACGCTCAAGCAGCCGCACGCGACTTTCGTGACCGACCTGGAAATGCCGATTTTACGCGCGGAGGATGCGTTCGTGCCCCAGTCCAGTGGGCGTCTGCCTGTGGGCAGTGGACCGTACACTCTCGTCGCGCGCAATGGCGGCGAGCTCGAGCTCAAGGCCAACACTTGGCACGCATGGAAGCCGCTTCATGCGCATCTGCGCTTTGTCATCATTCGCGACGACAACACGCGCGCTTTGCGCTTGCTCGGGGGCGCGGGCGACCTGGCACTCAGTACGATCTCACCTTTGCTCGTTTCGCTATTCGATTCCAAAGACGGCTTCCACGTGCGTACCGCGCCGGGCGTAGGAACCAGCTATTTGGGCGTCAATCTCGAGCATCCTGTGCTCCGCGATGTGCGCGTAAGACAAGCGTTGGCATACGCTATCGATCGCGAGTCCATCGTCCGCTACAAGCTTGGCGGTCGCGCGCGTCTGGCAGCCAGCTTCATCGCGCCCGGACATTGGGCGCACGATCCGAAGACGACATCTTACGGTTACGATCCGGCACGTGCGCGCGCATTGCTCGACGCGGCCGGCCTTACACCCGGACCTGACGGTGTGCGCCTTTCACTCGCGCTTCGCACAAGTAGCGATCGCTCCGTAGTGTCGATAGCCCGCGCACTGATCAGCATGCTGCGCAACGTCGGTATCGACGTGGAAGTACGGCCGAGCGAAGGCGCTACGTTGCTGGCCGATCTTGCGCGTGGCCGCTTCGAGCTCACGTGTCTGCAGATTCCGGAAGTGTTCGAGCCACACGTATTGAGTTGGTTTTTTGGCAGCGACCACATTCCGCAGCCCGGCGTGACCGAGGGCGCCAATCGCTGGCGCTTTCGCAGCGCAGCGCTCGATGCCGCACTCGAACGCGGTCGCTTGAGTAGCGTACGCAACGAACGCATCGCGGCTTACGAACAAGCCCAACATATCCTGGCAGCGCAGTTGCCCGTGATTCCGCTCTGGCACGATGATGTGGTTGCGATCACGTCCAGCCGCCTTACGGATTACGCAGTGCCGCGCGATGCTCGTTTCGGCACGCTTGCGCGCTGACAGCTACACTCGCCCCGATGATCTTGCGCGATCCGATCCACGGTCTTGTCGCCTTTGAGGGCGAAGAAGAGCGCATCATTCAGGCGCTGCTCGCCACGAGCGAAGTGCAGCGTCTGCGTCGCGTACGACAACTGGGCTTGGCCTCGCTCGTGTTTCCAGGCGCAGAACACTCACGTTTTTCGCACGCGATCGGGACCGCGTGGGTGATGTCGCGTTTGCTCGCACGCATCGAGCATGTGCAAGAATCCTTACCGTCTGACCAGCGCCTCGATCCGGCAGCACGTCGCGAGGCCATTGCCGCAGCGCTCTTGCACGACCTTGGACACGGCCCATTTTCGCATCTGTACGAAGAGGTTTTGCCAGGTGCGCCGAGTCACGAGCAATGGACTGCCGCTCTGATTTCCGATCCCGACACCGACGTGCATAAGGCGCTCGAAGCATTCGGCCAAGGCACCGCACATAACGTGGCAGAGCTCGTGCGCGGCCGACATCGTCTGTTCTATCTCGGCCTGGCCGTCAGTGGCACGCTCGATGTTGATCGCTGCGATTACCTTTTGCGCGACAGTCACATGACAGGCGTGCGCTACGGTATCTACGATCTCGATTGGCTCTTGCGCGCACTGACGTTGGGCGAGATCACGGCCGCCGATGGTTCCCGTCGCACCGTGCTCGCGATCGAAGGCCGCAAGGGTTTACCGCCGATCGAAGGCTTTTTTCTGGCGCGAAATTTCATGTATCAGCAGGTCTATCACCACAAAGCCGTGCGCGCGGCCGAGGTGCTGGTGCGGGCCGTGTTCGCGCGCGTGAGTGAACGTTTGCGCGATCCCGACGATCGGTTGGTAGCACCCACCGCTTTGATTCGCGCCGTGCAAGGGCAAGCTGCGACCGTTCCGGAGTATCTCGACCTAGACGACGCGTCGCTTACTTCCTGCATTTCGGCATGGCAGCGCGATGCCGATCCCGTGCTCTCGGATTTGGCGCGTCGCTTCATGCGTCGCGTGCTGCCCAAGACCTTGCCCTTGCCCGACAGCGTCGGCAGCGAGGCCGTGTGGGAACGTTGCCAAGCGCTCGCGTCCGACATCGCGCAGGCCCGCGGTCTGCGCCCAGACCTGCACGTGTGGCTCGATGTGGCAGTCGATGTGCCCTACGCCGAAGCGACAGGGCTCGCACCCGACCCGCGCTTGCCTGAGGTAGGCGAAGGTCTCTGGGTGGCGCTGCGACACCGCCCTATGGCGCGCCTAGGGGAAGTTTCGTTCTTGCTCGGCGAGCTTCGAAACAAGCGCACCGTCCGGCCACGGCTAGTGTTTCCGGCCGAGCTGCGTGACGAGGTCGTACGCGCCGTGGAGCCACTGCTGGCCTGACTTGGGTGACCAGGGTTCACCGAAGCGTTGCACGTCGCGTCCGTGTGTTACGCTCGCGCTCTGGGGATGGCCAAGCTTCTCGTTGTCGACGATCAGCGCAACATGCGCACCACTCTAGCGATGATGTTGCGTGGAGCGGGACATGATGTGGATGAAGCGGAAAGCGGTGAAGTAGCCGTCGAACGCGTATCCGCAGAGGCGTACGATCTCGTGCTCACCGATCTCAAGATGGGGGGCATCGATGGCCTCGATGTGTTGCGTTCCGCCAAAGAGATTTCGCAGCTGACCGAAGTCATCGTGATGACGGCGTACGGCACGATCGAAAGCGCGGTCGAGGCCATGCGCCTCGGCGCCTGCGACTACATTCAAAAGCCGTTCACTGAACAAGAGCTGCTGCTCAAAATCCAAAAGGCCGTCGAGCAACGTCGCCTCGCGGGCGAGATGAGCGCGATGGCCGCGGAATTCCGCGAGCGCTACAAGTTCGAAAACATCATCGGTCGCTCCGGTCCGATTCGCGACGTGCTCGCGCGCATCGTGCGCATCGCGCCAACCGATGCCACGGTGCTCATCACAGGCGAAAGCGGCACCGGCAAAGAGCTGGTCGCCCGCGCGGTCCATGCGAATTCCAAGCGCGCCAATCGTCCGTTCGTCTCCGTGAACTGTGCGGCCATCAGCGAGACGTTGCTCGAGAGCGAGCTCTTCGGTCACGTGCGCGGCGCGTTCACTGGCGCCGTCAGCGCACGCAAGGGCCTGTTCGAAGAGGCGAATGGCGGCACCTTCTTTTTCGACGAAATCGCGGAAACGCCGCCCTCGTTTCAAGCCAAGATGTTGCGCGCGATCCAAGAAGGCGAGATTCGCAGGCTCGGCGACAACAAGCCCATCCACGTCGACATCCGCATGGTAGCCGCCACCAATCAGGACCTGAAGGTTTCGATCGAAGAGAAGCGCTTCCGTCAGGACCTGTACTATCGCTTGAACGTCGCGCGCTTCATCCTGCCGCCCTTGCGCGATCGCCGCGAGGATGTGCCCTTGTTGGTGGAGTTCTTCATCGACAAGTTCGCCCGCAAAATGAACCGTCACGTCAGCATCGGCGAGGGCGTCATGGACTACCTCGTCAACTACGACTTTCCCGGCAACATCCGCGAGCTCGAGAACATGATCGAGCAGGGCGTGGCCCTGGCAGTCAATGGTCAGATTCAGCGCGACGACGTGATCCCACCCGAAGTGCAGATTTCGCGGCGCAATGCCGTCGCAAGCGGTGGTCCGATGCCCACGGTCGAAGCCGGAAGCGCGTCGCGTTCTTTGCAAGACGTGATCGACGAAACCGAGCGCAAGACGATCGAAGCTGTGTTGCGCGATCTCGACGGCAACAAGGAAAAGGCCGCCGAAATCCTCGGTCTCAGCTCCACCACACTCTGGCGCAAGATGAAGCGCCTGAACGTGATTTGGCCCAGCTAAGATATTGCGATGATTGGTGTTTTGCAGCGATTCCCGATGCGCGCCCAGATTGCATCAGGGCTTGCATCAGTGCCACGGCTCTTCACAAATGCGACGCGGCCGTTTCATCTTCGAACCATGGGGGCGGGTGGCCGGCCGGGTGTGGAACCGCGCACATCCCGAAATTGCTCGATATTTCTGCATAGACTGACTACGGCATGAGCATTGCTTTGAAACGCTGAGCACTCTCCCGGAGTGCAGCGAAGAACGAAACCGCCCGCGCAGTTCGGCTGGTTCGAGGTACCCATGACCCCCCGTATTCTTATCGTCGATGATGAGCACAATCACCGCCGCGCGCTCTCGATCAGCCTGCGCATGGAGGGCTACGAAGTGCTCGAGGCGGCCGACGGCCAAAGCGCCCTCGATGTTCTCGCGACCGAGCACGCCGATGTGGTCGTCGCCGACTTGATGATGCCCCGCATCGATGGGCTAGAGCTGGCTCGACGCCTCAGGTTTTCACGCCCCCACGTGAAGTTGATTTTGATGAGCGCTTACCATCTTACGCGCGCGCAGATCGATCGCGCCCAAGTCGGCGAGATTCGTTTTCTACCCAAGCCTTATCCGTTCGAGATGTTGGCCGGGATGCTGCGCGATTGCTTCGATCAATCCGGCCCGCATCTACGCGTCACCTCCGAAGTCGAAGATGACGCAGAGGGTAAGCTGCCGATCGCGCTTTAGGCCGTTCACTCGTCAGGAACGAGATCGCGTCGGATACCGAGCGAACGCATTTTCTTGTGCAGATTCGTGCGCTCCACACCCAGCACGACGGCTGCGCGCGAGATGTTCCATTCACACGCTTTGAGCGTCGCGACGACATAGTCGGCTTCGGCTTTGTCGCGAAACTCGCGCAGCGTGAGACGCTGACCACCGCTTGTGTCGGCGATGCTCTCCTCGTGGTGCGCCCGCATTCCGTTATTATTGGGCGTTTCATGCGCGGCCGAGTGAGAGTCATAGATCGAGACGGCCTCGCGGATGCGACCTTCTGCGGGCAAATCCTCGAGCGTGACGCTGTCGCCGCTCAGGATCACCATGCGCTCGACCACATTGCGAAGCTCACGCACGTTGCCGGGCCAACTGCGCTGCGAAAGGGCGCCCCAAACGTCCGGGTCGATGTGCTTCTCTTTGATGCCGTTCTCGCTGGCAAAGGCACGCGCAAAAGACATGGCAAGACACGGTACGTCGTCGCGACGCTCTCGCAGGGAAGGGCTGCGTAGGGGCACGACACTCAGACGAAAGTATAGGTCCTCGCGGAATTTCCCGTCGCTTACGCCTTGCTCGAGGTCGCGGTTGGTGGCGGCGACCACGCGCACGTCTACGGTTACGGTCTGTTCGCTGCCCACCCGTGTAATCTCGCCGCTCTGCAAAGCGCGCAAGACCTTGGCCTGCGCGTCCAGACTCATGTCGCCGATTTCATCGAGAAACAGCGTGCCGCCGTCAGCCTGCTCGAACAGGCCTTTTTTGCGGCCAACGGCGCCCGTGAAGGCCCCTTTTTCGTAGCCAAATAGCTCGCTCTCGATGAGCTCAGTCGGGATGGCCGCGCAGTTTACTTTGACGAACGCAGCATCCTTGCGCGGGCTCAGGCGGTGGATGGCTCGCGCGATAAGTTCCTTGCCCGTGCCGCTTTCGCCGGTGATCAACACGCGACCCTTGGTGGGCGCTACCTTTTCGATCTCGCCGTACAACCTGCGCATGACTGGGCTTTCGCCGATCATCTCGTAGCGTTGTGTCGAGTCCGCACGCAGACGCTCCACCTCGCGTCGCAACTGCAGCGTGGCCAACGCGTTGTTGACGCTGACGAGCACACGGTCGCGATCCAGTGGCTTTTCGAAGAAATCCGTCGCGCCCATCTGCACGGCCTCCACCGCTTCGGCGACGCTGGCGTGCCCTGAGATCACGAGCACCGGCAGGGCGGACCACTCGGGCCGTGCGCGCATCTTTTGCAGTGCTTCGAGACCGTTCATTTTGGGCAGCTTGAGGTCGAGGATGACGAGGTCGATCTCCTTCGTTTCAAGCAATGCGAGGGCTTCCTCCGCACTTCCCGCCTCGACTGTGTCGAATCCGGCTCCGCTCAGCACCATTTGCAAGGTGCGGCGAATATTCTTTTCATCATCGACGATCAGGATCGTGGCAGACATGGCGCTCCGTCTACCACTGACGAAACATGAGCGCTCGGCTGTGACACACCAAAGTCGGGGTGGTTTAGTGAGCATCGGCCATTTTTGGGGCCGGGCCCACGAAGTTGCTCTCGACAGTGACCGGTCGGCTTAGGGCTTTTGCCCGCGCAGGGGGGCGGTGGCAAGGTCGCCCCTCTAGCGGGGGATCACTCCGCAGGTGCGAGGGTACGTGGGCAAGCGCATGGAATCGCGGCTGGAAGCGATGTTGGCGGCATTTCAGCAGTCTTACGAACGCTCCGTGCCGTTCGCTGAAGACCGTGCGCTGGGATTCGATTTGGCTGAGCAAGTGCGGCCGGTCTTCGCTGCGTTGTCCGATCCAAGGCCGGATGTGGGCCAAGATGCCGACCACGAGGGGCTGGCGTTGCTTACTCTTCTAAGCCGTCGCGCCGGACTACTGGGCGCCACGCCCACGGCGGTTCTCGCCCTGCAGAATGCGCTCGAAGCAGGCTTGCTCGCGGGTGATGCACAGCTGGAGCCACGCGCAGCCGCACAGCTCTCCATCGTCATCCTCGAAGGATACGTGGCGGGGCGCGATGAACGAATCACGCGGGAATTGCGACTGGCGGCTGTGACAGGGGTGGCACTCGTGCCCCTCGTACCGAACGCATTTGCTTTGATCCTGGCCGGCCGCTTCGATCCGGATGACCTGACACCGCGCGTGGAAGAAATGGAGCGCGAGCTGTTGCGCAACGATGCCCGTGCCCTGCTGCTCGACGTCACACGCCTGGTCTACGTCAGCGACGAAGTTCCGCGCATATTATGTGGGCTTTTGGCCACGGCACGCTCGCTTGGGGTCCAGTCTTTCGTGTGCGGCCTTGAGCATCACGGGCAAGGCGCCTGGCTCCAGGCCGGCGTGGCTGAGCTTGAGTTCGAGCGTGCGGCAACCTTCATGCAAGCCTTACCCAAGGCGCTTTCCGTGGTGGGCTTCGACCTGAAGTCGCAACGTCGCTGGCCACTGCCGCTCTTTGGCCGACGGGCCGGAGATCGCGAGCGAGGCCCGGCTTAACCTTACTGTTTCGGTTTGGCGACCGCGTCGACCGGAGCGCTCTTGGTCGCGTTCGCAGGCTGCACTCGGCTGCGCAACAGGGCCGCTTGTTGCGCGTTGCCTGTCCGTTCGTAGCAATCGATGGCTTCCGCCAGGAGCGCCTCTGACGCCTTGCTCGCTTGGACCAACGGCGCGTACAACCGCAGGGCGGCGCTGCAGTTGTTTGTGGCCCGGTAGCTGCGAGCAAGCCACAGCGCCGCTTCCTTGCGCACGCTCGCTGAACCTTTATCGGCAAGGGGTCTGAGCAGAGGTATCGCGGTCGCATAGTCACGGGCGCGCGCAGCCGCCACACCTTGCGCAAGTAGCTGGCTTTCCAGGCCGCCCGCGCTCTTTTTCGCTTCCGCAGCGCCCTCGAACGACGAAGCACCTGAGGGTTCTGGCGCAGGGCTTGGTGCCGTCGCCGCGGGCTGGGGCGGTGCGGAGGCAAAGTCTGCCTGACTTCGCGCAGACCTGCGTTCACGCAAGGTAGTCTCTTGCTCCAGCGCGGGAAAAGCTTGCGTCGCTTGATTCGCGCTCGATTTGCCGCGCGCGCTGCCGCCACTAACAGCTCCGAGACCCGCCAAAGGGTCTGCCCCGTCGCCCTTTGCTCGGTCATCCGCTCCGTCATCCAGGGACAGCTGGTCTTTGAACGCCACTTCCTTCTTTGGGGCTTGTTTCTCGGCGGATAGTGATTCGTCTGCAGCGCGTGCAGCTTCGCGCCGCCGCGTGGCGGGTTTGGTTTGGCTCGCCGCTTTTTCGTAGAGGCCAACCTCTGGCGTCGCTCGCCGTTCCGCTGCCGTTGGGTCTGCACTCTTGTCTTGTTCTGCCTCCGCTGCCGGCTCCGACAACGCGATCGGAGCGGCGGGAGCTACAGCGCCCGATGCCGTCGCTGGCTGGGGCTCTTCGGCTTCTTGCGCGGCCCGTAGGGCAGGCTGTTCGCGATCTTCACCGAGCGGCAGCGCGACTAGTCCTACGCCCAGCATCAACAGCAACACACTTGCCATCGCCACTTGGGGCGACATCGCCCAGGTTCCGACTTGCGTCAACCAAGCTCGAATGATCTCGAACGCACCGGCAGTCTCGCGCTGGGGCGCTTTCGCGATCGCCGAGCGTCGCACGTTCGCTTCGCGTGCGGCCAACATCACGGCGGCATGCACACGCGCCGAAGGTGCCTCAAGCGGAATGGCCTCCGCGACCTGCAAAACGGCCCGCATTTTCACGAGCTCTGCTGCGCAGCTCGGACAGGTTTGCGTATGCGCGATTACGGCGCGGCGCGTCTCTGCGTCAAGCTCGTCGCATACGAGCTCCGTCAGCGCGTCGCGGCAAGCCTCGCAGTCGGCAATGCTAGGCGGTGCGTTCATCGCAGCTCCTGCGCGTAGTCGCGATACTCAGACAAGGCAGACTGCAAACGCTCGAGCGCGTAGCGCATCCGACTCTTGACCGTGTTCTCCGTGACGCCGGTGATCTCGCCGATCTCTTTGAACGAAAGCTGTTTGGTTTGCCGTAACAAGAAGACTTCGCGCTGCTCCTCCGGCAGCGCTTCGATCGCGCTGTTCATTGCGATGCCAACTTCTTTGGACACGGTCGCGCGCTCTGCACTCGGGCCCTTTTCGCCGATGCGATCATAAAGCGTGGCTCCTTCACCATCGGCGCCTTGTGCAGCATCGAGCGAAGGATGACGGCGATGCACGCGTTTGCGCGCTTCGTCGATGCATTGATTGCGCGCGATACGAAACAACCAGGTGCGTAAGCGCGCGTGGCCTTCGAACGTTCCGGCGTGCTCGACCAAACGCAAAAACGTCTCCTGCAGGAGGTCTTCAGCGCGTGCGCGATCGCCTATCTGCCTCAACACGAAGTTGAACAGCGGCTTTTCATGGCGCTCGAGCAAGACCTCCATCGCAGTGAGCTCCCCGCCGATGTACAAGCCGAGCAGCTGCTCGTCGGACTGGGTTTCAAGGTCAGTCCGTCGCACGAGCGCACTCCCTGCGTTCGCACATCACATCGACAGTTTCTAATCGATCACAGACGGATCGCAGCCCCAAACGATCTGCCGTGACCTCGACGGGAACAGCGAAAATACGCGCTGCAGACGAGCGCTTGCCCCAGCCTTTTTGAGGGGGCCGGCACGGGTATGCTCGCTGCCAGACCGAGACCGACATGCCCCGCAGTGTAGCCGTACACGTGCAATTCGATTTCATTTCAGGCAGTCGCCGGGAAAGCCGGCACTCCCTCTCGAGGTGCACGGATGCAGGAGTGTCACAGTCTGGGAACATGGCCCTGGAAATTCCTTTGGCGCTCCGGTCGCTTGCGAGCTGTTTGCTCCGTTGACCCGGGGGATGCGCCTTGGTATTAACGGTGGCGTCGCGTCGGCAGGGTCGGGGTCCGTCGCGCTTTTTTGGTCTAACGAGGGGAAGCCAGCATGCGGATGAGGATGGCGCTATGGTCCACAATTGGAGCTGTTTGGCTCCTTACAGCTGTGGCTTTCGGCCAAGGTGCTCAGCCAAACGCGGCAAAACCGGCTCCGGCGGTACCTGCTGCAACCACACCGACTCCGGCTAGTGCAAAGCCTGCCGCAACGTCGGGAAAGACGACGCCCGCCGCTACAACGCCTGCGAAGGCGACTCCGGCCGCGTCGAGTGCAGCGGCGCCTGCGGGCACAACCACTCCCGCTGCAAGCACGCCGGGCGCTGCTCCAGCTGCAAGCACGCCGGGCGCTGCAACAACAGCCCCAACAACAGCGGTTACTCCGACAACTGCGACCGAAGGCGTCGCAACCACGGGCGCTCAGAAAGAAGAGATCGACGCCGGCACATACGCTGTGCGTCTGCGTGATCTCGAGCAGCGCATCAATGAGCTGAAGGAGCAGATTTTCCGCTCGAAGGCGCGCCTTTCGCTGCTCGCCGAGACCGTGCTGCAAGGCGTTGTGGCCGGATCGCAAACGGTGATCGTGCACGAGAACAAGATGAGCGCTTCGTACAAGCTCGTGAAGGTCGTGTACGCCTTGGATGGCGCGCCAATCTTCAATCGCGCGGACGAAGAAGGTGGCTTGAGCGAACGCACCGAGTTCGATATCTACAACGGCAGCATCGTCCCTGGCGAGCACACGCTGACCGTGAATCTCGAGTACCGGGGCCACGGCTACGGCATTTTCTCGTACCTGAAGGGCTATCGCTTCAAGGTAAGGTCCAGCTACTCGTTCTCGGCGCCAGAAGGTAAGGCGGTCAATCTGCGCGTGGTCGCGTACGAGAAGGGTGGGCCCACGGCCCCGCTCGAAGAACGCCCTGCCATTCGCTATCAGGAGCGCGTTTCCGAGGGCATGTCGCCGCAGCCACAAGCTCAACCCACAGCAGAGCCCTCAGGTTCGGCCTCCGCTAAGGGGTCGGTCACGCCCGGCGCAGCCTCCGGCTCCATCGGCACCGCCGGAGCCGTGGGGGGCAAGTGATGCGTGCCCGTAGGGGGCGCGAGTACTGTGTTGTCGCAGCGGTGCTCGTAGGAACATGTCTGGGTTTGGCGGATTCGGCGCGCGCGCAGGGGCGTGGCGCCGAGTCGGATTTGCGCGACATCGAGAGCGAGACGCAGCAGTTGCTCGTCGATCCGCTCCGCAGTCGCGATTTGCGCAGCGCTACCTACGTGGAGGAACGGCTCACGGACGGTCAGCTGTTCTATCAACTGCAAGATTACGTGCGCGCGAGCATCATCCTCACGGATGTGGTCGACAACTATCCTCAGCATCCTGCGATGCCGGACGCCCTATTTCTCTTGGGCGAATCCCTGTACTCCGCAGGCGATTACCTCGGCGCGCGCACGCGACTGCGTCAGCTGATAGCCCGCGCTGAAGAGCCGGCGTTTCGTCCGTTTGCTGCGCGCGCCTTGGGGCGTCTCATAGAAATTGCGATCAAAACGCGAGATTTTGATGGAGTCGAGGGTTACTTCGAGAAGCTATCGCGGCTTCCTCCACAAGAGGTCGAAGCTGCCACGGCGTATTTCCGCGCCAAGTACCTCTATAACAAGGCAGTCCCCACCGAAGACGTCACGCGCGGTGGAAGCGACCTCAAGACTGCGACCATCGATACCCAAGGGCTTGATTCTGCGCGGCTTGCCTTCGAAGGCGTAGCTGAGAGCAGCCCTTACTTTCCGCAAGCGCGCTACTTCGTCGGCGTGATCTTGACGTTGCAGCGGCAGTTCCCGCAGGCCGTGGAAGCGTTTCGTCGCGTGTTGCGCGCGCAAGCGACCACGCCCGAGCACCTGCAGGTAGTGGAGCTAGCGCAGCTGTCGATGGGTCGTCTGTTCTACGAAACGGATCAGCTCGACCAAGCGGTGGAGGCCTACCAGAACGTTCCGCGCACCTCGAAGTGGTTCGACGCCGCGCTCTATGAAATCGCGTGGGTCTACATTCGCATGGGCGATTCCACCCGCGCTGAGCGTGCGCTCGAAGTGCTGCAAATAGCGGCCCCGGACAGCCGCTACTTGGCAGATGGCAGCATCCTGCGCGGCAACTTACTGCTGCGAAACGGCAATCTTGAAGATGCAGCCAAGGTGTTCAAAGCCACCGCGGATACCTACGGCCCCGTACGCCAAAAGCTCGACGAAATCATCGCCCAGCACGCAGATACCAAAGGCTACTTCCGTTCGCTTGTGCGCGAGAACATCGAAGTGTTCGATGCGAACTCGATTTTGCCGCCCGAAGCTGCACGCTTTGCCGAAGAAGAACCTGACATGCAGCGCGCACTGCGTGTGCTCTCGGATCTTGCGCAGGCGCGCGTGCTCGTCAAAGAGACGTCCGATCTGATTCGTAGACTCGATGGGGCGATCCATGCGCCGAACGCCGTCAACGTGTTCGTTGACTTGCGGCGTCAGCGCCAGCGCACGATTGCCATTCGCAATCGTGCGGCGGCGTTGCGCAAGAAGCTCATCGAGATGGAAGAGAAGCGCGTACCTGCCACGTCGGGGGAGCTGGCTGACATCCGTGCCGAGCGTCGCAAGCTTGAAGAGGCGATGGCGGATCTGCCCAAGCGACCCGATGATTTCGAAGAGCGCGACGACGATATGCTGTCGGGTTTCAAGGGGCTTACGCGTGAGATCAGCAGGCTCGAGGTCGAGCTGCTGGGCATGGAAGCTCGCATCGTGGCAACCGAGCGATTCTTGGCGGATACGCAGGATGCTCAGACCAACGCGGCAGGTGTGAGCGCCATGCAGAATGAGCTCAGCGCCCAGCGCGGTGCGATGACGGACTATCAAAAGCAGATCCAAGAGCTCAAGTTTCAGCTCGAGTCAGGTCGGCTGCAGGTGGGCGTGGGCGATGCTCGCTACGAGCGAGATGACGAGGCACGCAAGCGCTACAACGAGCTCATCGATCGAGAGCGTGCGCTGCTGGCCGCACAAGGCAAAGCACCCGATGCGCAGGCTGAGGGGATGTTTCGTCGCGTGACTGTGGTGGAGGCGACACTCGCCAAGCGCGACACCGAGATTGATCGCGTACTTGCGGAACGGGAGGCGGAAATCAACCAGGTTCTGCAGTCCGAGTCCACAAACGTCGAAGGCTATCAGAAGCAACTCGCGGAGCTCGAGACGGAGGCCGAGGACGTAGTAGGTGGGGTCACCTACGCGAGCTTCGCCGCAGTCCGGGCTCGTTTTTACGATCTCGTTCTGCGTGCCGACGTGGGCACCATCGACGTGTCGTGGGCCGACCGTGAAGAGCATCGCATGCGTGTGGAGATCTTGACGCGTGAGCGTGCACGCGAAATTCGCGCCCTTGATGATGAGTTCCAAGAAATCATGGATGAGCCCAAGGCAGGAGGCGAACAGTGACGCCGCGAGATTGCTCGAAGCGCACTGCGCGCACAGTTTACGGCTTGGTCGTGATCGCCAGCCTGCTCACGGCCCGCGGCGAAGCGCAGGCTACGCCTGAACCAGCGGCAAAGCCCGCAGACGCTACTAAGCCCGCAGGTGCCGCAAAGCCTGCAGGCGCTACCAAGCCTACGGGTGCTTCAAAGCCTGCAGATGCTACCAAGCCCGCAGGTGCCGCAAAGCCTGCGGACGCTACCAAGCCTACGGGTGCGGCGGTAACGCCAGCGGCAACGGTGGATGCGTCGGCGACCGGCAGTGCGACTCCGACCGGCAGTGCGACGGCGACCGCCACCACCACCAGCGCGCCAACAACTCCCGCGCCCTCGGATGGTGCAAAACCTGAAGAGGCGGCGTGGGGGGATCTGCCCGCCTTCCTCGACACGGTCGACAAACGCATCAAAGACGATCGACCGAAGCCTACCCCTGAGCAACTCGCGGCCTTGGCCGAGATGGAGCAAGAGGTCGCGCGCTTCAAGCAAAACGGCGACGCCTTCAAGGACACCGTTCTTGGCATCGTGCGTCGAGAATACTTACGCCAGCGACGGCAGCGCAACGAGGGGTACGCACGTCAGATTGGCGATGAGGAAAAGCTTCAGGACGAAGCGACCTTGCGCGCGATCGCGTTGTTCGAGCGCTTCGTGCAGCAATACCCGAACGATCCAACGTACACGCCCGATGCCATGTTTCGCCTTGGCGAGCTGTACTTCGAACGCAGCGCCATCCAGTTCCAGAACGGCATGATCGCCGTGATGGCTGCGCGCGATCGCGGCGAGGACCCCGAGGAGCCGACGAAGGATTTCAATCCAACCATCGAGCTCTACCGGGACCTGATCACACGCTTCCCGGACTATACGCGCATCGACGGTGTCTACTACTTGATCGGGTATTGCCTTGCGGAAATGGGGCAACCCGAGAATGCGCGCCTCGCGTGGCTCAATCTAGTGTGCGCGAACAAGTTTGATTTCCGCGCCTCGATGGAAGCCAAGGCCAATGAGGAGCTGGCTGCGAAAGCGGAGCGGGAGAAGAAGAACCCATCGCTCTCCTTGGGCGGTGTGACGCTGGCCAGCAAGGATGCTCCCTTGGCCGATCCTTACGGAACGTGCACGCCGGCCGTGAAATCGTCGCGCTTCATCTCCGAAACGTGGCTGCGCATCGGCGAGTACCACTTCGATTACGACGTGACGCCGGATGGTATGGCGAGCGCGATCAGCGCTTATAAGCGCGTGCTCGTGGATCCCACGGACCGTAACTACAACCTTGCGCTCTATAAGGTGGCTTGGTCTTACTATCGCTCCTTCCGTTATCCCGAGGCCATTCAGCAGTTCGCTGCACTCGTGGAATGGTCGGATGAGGAGCAGAAGAAGACTGGCCGTGCGGGTTCGGAACTGCGTGCCGAGGCCGTTCAATATTTGGCCATCGCGTTCGCATACGACGATTGGAACGAAAACCAGGTACCCGATCCGCAAGAGGGTTTACCAACAGGCATTACCCGTGTGCAAGACGCGCGCTTGATGCGTCAAGACCGCGAGTGGACGGCCGAGGTCTATCAAGCTCTGGGCAGCGTTTTCTTTGACGAAGCTAAGTATGCGCAGGCCATCGAAATGTGGAACCTCGCGCTCAAGCGCTGGCCCAACCACCGTAAGGCGCCCGAGATTCAATACAACATCGCGCGTGCCCACACGCGTGCCAACGAGCAGGAAGAGGCCGTCAAAGCGCGCGCGCTGCTCGGCAGCTACTCGGAAGGCAGCGAGTGGTGGAATGCCAACATGGATCATCCGATCGAGCAGCGTAAGGCTGAGCAACTCGCGGAAGAAGCCATGGTCAACGCCGCCGTCTATCACCATCAGAATGCGCAGCGTCTGCGTCGTCTGGGTGTGCAGGATCGGGATCCTGAGCTTATCCGTCAGGCGCAAGAACAGTATAGCCTCGCGGCCAAAGCCTATCGCGGTTACATCCAGCGCTACCCCAACAGTCCTCAGGCTTACGAGCTTCAGTACAACTTGGCGGACGCGTTGT
Organism: Polyangiales bacterium; assembly: GCA_046598735.1. Taxonomy (GTDB): domain Bacteria; phylum Myxococcota_A; class Polyangia; order Polyangiales; family DASUME01; genus DASUME01. The sequence goes on along the minus strand of JBKJIA010000152.1, from coordinate 6,619 downwards.
TCTGGTCCGAGAGCTACGAAGAAGCGGCCCGCGAGTACTCCGCGGTGCGCGACTCCAACCTCGACGATCGCTACCTGTCGGAGTCGGCACGCCGCGTGGTTGAGTCACTGAAACGCCTTGTGGACACGGCGACAGAAAAGGGCGAGATCCAAGTGCGCACCGAGCCGCCGCCGCCCGCGGGAACACCGCCTAAGGTTACCCCTGTCGCGATGCCGCCGCTACTTCAGCGCTTGGCTCAGTCGCGCGAGCTCTATCTTGCACGCGTCGACGAGCCACATGACACGGAAAAAGTGCGCGCTTCGTATGCGTACAACAACACCGTGCTGCTCTATCAGTACGGGTATTGGAGCCACGCACGCGAGCGCTTCAACAGGATCTACGAAGAGCACTGCAAGGGACCCAACGCGAATGAGACGGGTCGCGTCGCTTGGTTGAACCTCCGTAACATGGCGGTCGTGCTTGGCCAGGTCGAAGAAGTCGAGCGGCTCGGTAGCGATCTACGTGAGCGTGCCTGCACGTTCTCTCCCACCGGCAAGCCTGCGTCGGACACGGACTGTAAGGATCCGAAGAACAAAGAAGAGCCTCAGTGCTTGGCTGGCGCCGATCTGACCAACATCCAGTACAAGAAGGCCGTAGAAGTCTTCTTGAAGGCCGAGAAATCGAGCGGCGAAGAACAGATCAAACTGTACGAAGAGTCGGCCACGCTGCTGTTGCAGGCAGTGGATGCGGAACCCAACCATCCGCAAGCACCGCTCGCGCTGGAAAAAGCGGCAGTCGCGCTTGAGCGTACGAGTCGCTTCGAATCGGCGGCACGGCTCTATTCACGCATCATCGATGAAGTCGGACCGCGGCAGGGCGCAGACGCCGAGGAGCAGGCCAGGCTCGATGGCATCTTGGCGAATGCGTACTTCCGCCTCGCGTTCAATGCGAACCGCTTCTTCGATTACGACCGCTCGATCGAGAACTACCGCATCCTTGCGGACTCGGAGCGTTTCAAAAAGTCCACCGACAAGGACATGGCGGAACGTCGCGAAGGCGCCCTGATCAACGCGGCCAAAATCCTGGAGTACCAGCAGCAATACTCACGCGCAGCTGACTACTACAAGCGCGCGGCGGAGAGCCTCAAAGATCCCAACGAGAAGATGGCTGCGTATTACCGCGTGGCCGAGATGTCCTACAAGCAGCAAAAGTGGACTGACACGGTGACCGCCATGAAGGCGTTCATCGCGCGGTATCAGACTGATGCGGCCGCGGGCGAGCTCGTCGTGCAGTCCTATTGGCGCGTGGCTCAAGCACGTAAGGCTCAGGGCAAACAGAAAGACTACGAAGCGGCGTTGGCCGACGTGGTCGCAGCGTTCCCCCGTTCCGGACAACAGCCCGGTTCGATCGCAGCGGAGTACGCTGCGCAGTCGAAGTTCATCTTGATCGACAAGGGTGTCGAACAGTTTGAGACCTACGAAATCAAGCCTGGATCGCCAGCGACTTTGAAGGCCTACGTCGAGACCGTGAAGTCGCAAATCGAGAAGGGTGCGATCGAGGCCAAGCAGCGGAACGAGAGTTACGACGCGGTGATGGCTTACCGTCGCCCGACGTGGACGATCGCCGCTTTCGCGCGCCAAGGACGCATCTACGAGATTCTCGCCAAGGCCGTCTTGAACACGCCGTTCATTGTGCCCGCCGACTTGAAGAAGCAGATGTCTAAGCTGCCCGAATACGCGCGTGAAGATGTGCGCGTGCAAGTCGAAGACACAATTCGTCAGCTGCTCGATCAGCAAGTACGTCCGATCGAATGTTTTGCCGTCGTTCGTTATGCGCTTGCGGCGCGTGCGGCGCGCATCGGCTCGATCGACAACGAGTACACGCAACAGGCCATCACGCGACTCAGCGCTTACGGCGATGAGCGCATCGCGCAATGCATCGCGGAGCAGCAGGCCAAGGACAGCTCACTCGGCGCCTACCAGGCTGGCGAGTTCTCACGCGCGCCACGCGGAGCCACGCTGCCGATGCCGGCAGGAGTGTCACCGCCGCCGCTCGGCACGGAGGGTCGCTGATGAAAACGCGCAGCATGCATATCGTTTGGTTCGTCGTTGCGCTCAGTCTGGTCTCGACGGCCTGCGGCAAAGACAAGAAGTCCGCGAAGCCGACGGCGGGCAAGACGTCATCGGGCGGTGAGGCTCCAGCGAGCGGCGAAGAGGGCGCCGCTGGGTCGGCTGAAAAGCCTGCAGCCGGAGGCGCCGTTGCAGAAGGCGGCGGCGGCGCAGACGCTCCGAAAGCAGATGGTAAGGTTCAGGCCGCCAAGCCAGCCAATCCGTGGGGTTCGCCCGATGCGGACAAAGGTAAGCCGCTGCCAGTCCGCAAGGCGCTTGCCGGCCAAGCCAAGTCTTCCTACGACGATGGAGTGAAGGCGGCCCGTGCGGGCAATGCGCCGGCAGCGCGTAAGGCCTTCGAGGCAGCCCTCAAAGCCGACGCAAACTCCTATCAGGCGCTCTACGCGCTGGGTGTGCTCGCGGATCGGGAAGGTAACGAGTCGCAGGCGCTCGATTTGTATCGTCGAGCGTTGCGAGCGCAGGCGGACTACGAGCTCGCTGCTGAAGGCATCGTGGTGATCAACCTGCGCCAAGGTCAGCCAGACAAGGCCCTCGCGTTCATCGAGCCCTTGGCCAATCAATGGGAGCGCAATCTCGCGCTGCAAGCAGTGTACGCAGACGTGCTCACGCAAATGGGACGACCGGAGGACGCGATCCTTGTGGCACGCAAGGCTCTGCGCCGCGATGAGCGCAACCTACCCGCAATGACCTCGCTCGTACGTGCGAATTTGCGCGCCGGGCGCGTTGAGCTTGCTGATTCGATCCTTGAGCAAGCCCTCGCCATCGACGACAAGCGCGCGGACCTGCACTACTACCGTGGTCAACGCATGCTCGAGGACTCGCGTCTGGGCGAAGCACTCGCGGAGTTCCGCAAAGCCGTCGATCTCGATCCTGACTTCGCTGAAGCGCGCATGGACCTGGGCCTGCGACTCCTGGCGGGCGCGAACTACACAGAGGCCCTTACGCAGTTCCAGTTGGTCGAGAAGCTATCGCCCAAGCTTGTGGAAGTGCATCTTGCGCTGGGCGATGCTTATCGCTCCACCAAGCAGTGGGACAAAGCAAAATCGTCGTTCGACAAGGCGCTGCGCATGAAGAACGACCTGCCGCAAGCGCACTACAACATGGCGTTGATGTACTTGACCGCCGGTGCGGAGTTTCCGAGCATGGACTTGCTCACTTCGCTGGCGAAGGCCAAGGAAGAGTTTGGTACCTATCGCTCGATGATGGGTTCCAAGCTCGCACGCAACGATCCATCCACGGCCTATTTGGACGACATCGAAAAGGCCGTTGCCCGCGAGCAAAAACGGATCGAGCGCGACAAAAAGAAGGCCACACAGGACGCAGAACGCGCCGCGCGCCCGGCGACTCCCGCCGCTACCGCTGCTCCGGCTGTTCCCGCTGCTGCAGAAGGTGCAAAAAAATGAACAAGCGCATCACGATGAGCACGCTGTTTGGTCTGGTCGCGCTGACGATGTTTTCATCAGCAACCGTTCACGCGCAGTCGCGTGCCGGCGGCGCAGCGGGCAAGAAGAAGCCACGTGTGATCCAGCTTGAGGAGATCACGATCGAGGGCCGCGTGCAGAAGCCCAACGCGTTCTACATTTTGAATCGCTCCAACATCGGCTACGAAGTGCTGGATCTGCGCACAAGCTTTTTGCGCGACGTAATCCGCAGCGTTCAGCACGAGCCATTCTGAGCATCGAGGGCACGCACGCGCGATGAACGAGGTCTTTTTCTCGATTCAAGCGCTGCTGGCAGCCATTCTGCTCGGAGTTGCGATCGAGCGCGGTCGCGCTTTGCTTTTCGTCGCACCCGTGAGCCGTCGGTTCATGGACGCGCTATCCGACGCCCTGGAGGCCCGCGCGGTCACGTGCGCTCTGGCCCTCTCGAATGCGGACCCAAAGCGCTGGGTGAATCGGATCGTCCTCACCTGGCTCCACGCCGAAGCAAGCGATCGCGACGAGCGCATGGAAATGGAGCTCGGCGATTTGCGCATGGAGGCGGGAGCGCGTCTCACATTGCTGCGGGTTTCGGCGACCATTAGTTCCACGCTCGGTTTACTGGGCGGCATTCTGGCGATTCAGCGCGGCTTTTCTGGCAAGGGCTTGCTCTCGTTGAGCGCGGGCCTGGCCCAGCAAGTCGCCCTGAATCAAGCCTTGAGCCACATGGCGGTTGGTATGGGCACTGCCGCTTTTTGCTTTGCTGCGTTCAATCTTTTCCGAACTGCGGCGCGCGATGCGTTGACCCAGACCAAGCACATCACCGCACGCTGCCGAGGCGCGCTGCGTGCGGAGCCGACTCCGTGAGCGACCTGAATGCGGCAAGCTTTACCGCCGCGCGTGCGGAGTGATATCGTGCCCGCGTTGGGGAGTTTGAATGTCGTCGGAACTTTTCCGATGCACAGTCGTCCGTAGGTTGATAGGGCCGACCATGGCCCGCGACGGAGTGAATCGATGAGCGCGAACGAAGGACCGCAGGCAGGGCAGGGCACCAAGGCACCGGGACGCCCCGGCGCAATGACGATGGCCATGCAGGCCGTGCAGGTGAAGACCGTCGGACCCAAAGTCCTGCGCATCGGCGTGATTCAGGGCGGCAAAATCATCGAAGAGCGCATCGTTCGAAAGCGCGAGACGGTGACCGTCGGCGGCTCGGAGCGAAATCATTTCGTGATCTCGGCACAAGCGGTGGGTGCCCGTTTCGAGCTGTTTCAGCTGGTCGGAAGCGACTACATCCTCAACTTCACCGAGCAAATGACTGGCCGCGTGGGTCTGCCCGCGGGTGTGCAATCGCTCGAGCAACTTCGTACGTCGGGCGCCGCTCGCAACGCTGGCGCTCATTTTCAGGTCAAATTGACCGATAATTCGCGTGGTAAAGTCGTGATCGGCGACACCACGTTGCTGTTCCAGTTCGTCACGCCGCCCCCGGTTCAGCCGCGCCCGCAGTTGCCCGCGGCTGCGCGCGGCGGATTTGCGAAGAGCATCGATTGGATGTTCACGGCCTTCGTGATGTTCTCGTTCATGAGCCACTTCGGCTTGGTCGTGTATTTGGAAAACGCAGACTGGCCGATCGACGAAGGCATCAACGTCATCCCCGAGGAGTACGCCAAGTTCATCCTCGTCGAAGACAAGCCTCCGGAGCCCGAGCCCGAGCCCGAGGTCAAGTCGAACGACCCGGCACCTAGCCAGGAACCGGCGGCCGAGAAGCCCGCGAAGAGCCAGGAATCGCAGCCCAAGGGCGAGGAAAAGCCGGCAGGCGAAACAGCAGAAGAAAAAGCGGCCGCTGTTGCGGACGCGTCCGCGCGCATGGCCGAAGAAGCTGCGTCGGCAGCAGAAGCCCTGTTGCTCGGTGCCTTGAGCGCCGAGGGCGGTGGCGCACTGGCTGACGTGCTCGCTGGCGGTGCCGTCACGGGCAATGCGGAAGACGTGCTCGCCCAAGCAGCTGGCGTCGGCGTCGCCACCGGCTCGGCTGGCGGCACATTGCGCACGCGCGCAGGCGGCGGCACCGGCGATCGCACGAGCGGCTTAGGCGGCCTCTCCGCAGCGGCAGGCGCCGGCAAGATCGTAGGCGAGGGCGGAGCCATCACCGAGAAGACCGTCAAGGGTCGCATCGATGGCGCTAAAGATGCAGACATGGAAGGCGGCACCGGCGACTTCGACGCCAAGCTTGTCGTCGCACAGTTCAAGGCACGCATGCGCGCCATCCAGATCTGTTACGAGCAGCAACTGCGTCGCAATCCCGGGCTACAAGGTAAGGTTACCGTTCAGTTCACCATCGAGCAGAGCGGCTCGGTATCAAAGGCAACTGCCACCGAGAACACCACCAACGACCCCGCGGTCGCGGCCTGCGTCACCGACACCGTGAGGCGTTTTCGCTTCAATCCAGGTCCCGAAGGCGGCAGCGTGACCTTCTCCTATCCCATCGTGTTCGCGCCACAAGGCTAGTCGTGCAGATGAAGGCGTAGTGATGGCGCGTGCTGAGCCAAGCAGAGAGCGGATAGGCGACATGCTAGTCGCGGCGTCGCTCATCACGCCCGCGCAGCTGCAAGAAGCGCTGGCCGCACAAAAGAGCTCCGGGATTCGCATCGGCAAGCAGCTCGTGGAGCTCGGCTACGTGAGCGAGCTGCAGGTGACACAGGTGCTCTCCAATCAGCTCAGCGTGCCTTGGGTCGCGCTCGATCGCGTTGAGTTTTCGGTGCAGCTGCTTTCGCTTGTAACCGGCGAGCTCGCCGATCGCTTTACGGTGATGCCCATCTATGTGCGTCGCGTACGCAATCAAGGCGAGACGCTCTACATCGCGATGGACGATCCAACGGACGAGGACGCCATTCGACTAGTCGCCACCGCGGCAGGTCTTCCCGTGCGGCCGATGATCGCCTCCCCAACAGATATTCGCCGTGCGGTCGACGCGCGATATTTTGGCGGCGACGAAGGAGCCACGGGAACCTTGAACGCCGCTGGTTCCGTCTCGAACGGTCCTAAGAACGTCACCCCCGCAGAAGCGCCCCCCCCCCCCCCCCCCCCCACCCCCCCCCC
>JBKJIA010000101.1:0-4769 GCA_046598735.1 Polyangiales bacterium | reverse complement strand
ATCGGGCGTACGACGGGCGAGGCGCGCGAGCAGTTCGCGGAGCGCTTGCTCGGGCTCACGGAGCAGATAGCCGAGAATCAGGAGCGCCTCGAGCGGATGGAGAGTGACGCGAAGGCGCTGGAGGAGCTCGACGCAAACGCGGAGTGGGTAGTGGAGGCGCTCGGGCGGTTCGACGAAGTGTGGGAGGTTATGACGCTCGACAGCCGGCGGCGCCTGCTGCACGCGCTCGTGACCTCAGTCGTCTACAACGAGGCCACGGGCACGCTCAAGACCGAGCTTGCGCTCGCGCGAGGGCCAAAGTCGTCATCCGAGTCAGCTCAGCCGATGGCAGGAGGAATGAATGGTGGATGAGAGCGCGACACTGGGGTGCATTGTGGAGCCGATCGAGCGGCGGAACTATGGCCGCCTGGGCGTGACGCTCGCGCCTGGTGCGGCGCCTGCGAGACGGGAGGTGGCTCGAAGGCCGGCCGCGGTCGCTATGCGCCTAGCGAAGGCGCTCTCATGGCACGAGGCTGTAGAGGGCGGACGCTACCCGAGCTTTGCGGCGCTCGCGCGCGCCGAGGGGATGGCGCCCCAGCGAATGGCGCAGATCCTCGACCTCACCTTGCTCGCTCCGGACATCCAGGAAGCGGTGCTCTTTCTCGAGGCCGAGGACGGCGTGGAGCCGATCAGCGAGCGCGCTGTGCGCCGCATCGCCGCTGACATGGACTGGAGCAGGCAGCGCGGGCGCTGGATTGAGGCACAGCGTTGTCTGCGAACGCAGGTGACCGAACCGCAGAGCCTTGCTGCGGAATGAGTGGGGGCGTGCGAAAGCCATCCGCATCCGTGACGCGCAAGCGCTCGACAAAGCGACGCGCGTCTTCGAGGTTTGGCGTAGACCGTCGGGCAGGCACGACCACCGAGCAGGGTTCATCGGGCGAAGTCACCCGGGCTGCCGGGGGGTGATGCGTGCCGGGCTGCTGGACCGCCATTCCCCGACTTATAGTAAGGGAGCCTTGATCATCTCGCGAATGTCGCGTATCTCGGACCCCAAGTAACCCGTGGTGGAGTCCCCTCTCGCTCCGCGGCGCAAGCTTTGGAGTCATGTAATGCAGACGCTGTTGTACGAACGTAGTGGTGCGCTGAGCATCGCGCTCACCGACCGTGGTCGCGAGAACGCGATTGAGGTCCCCGCCTCCGATGTCGACCCCGGCCTTGGTACCTGGGAACTGCGACCGAACGCACCGCTCGAATCAGCCACGGTTGAAGAAAGCACCCAGAGCAGAATGCCGACGGCGACTGGACCCGTCGGCAGCGAGGAAAAGACGCCTGCTTCGGAGGCTCCCAAAGCGCCACATCTCAGCAAGGCCGAGTTTGTCCTGGGGCTACCCAACGACCTGAGTGTGAGAGAAGTGGTTGCGCGCGCGAATGAGCGGGGCCTCACCATCAGTGAGCCCTACGTATACCAGGTCCGCTATGATGCGATGGCGGCGCCCGAGCCCACGAGCGTAGCGACGCCCGTCACCGCGCAGGCGGACGAGGAGTCGGAAGCGGCAGCCAGTCAGGGGGGCACGGCTGCTCCAGAGACGCCCAAGCCAACACCTCCCAACAAGTCCGAGTTTATCCGCGGACTACCCATGGACCTGCGTCCGAAAGAAGCGGTCGCCCGGGCCAGGGAGCAGGGCATCACGATCGATCGAGGTTATGTGAAGGGAATCCGCGCTGCTGCTAAGGCGCGCGCTCTCCGTCTCGCGCCTGCGACACCTGCCGCGCCGGCGACGCCAGCCACCGCCAAGCCGGCCCCCATGAGCGCAACGCAGTCCAAGTCAGGGTTCATCCGCTCCCTGCCTTCCAGCGTCTCCTACGCGGAAGCGGCCACCAAGGCCAAGGCCGTTGGCATCCTTCTATCCTCGTCGCACTTCTACGCAGTCATGGGTCAGGTTAAAGGACACGCACAGGCAGCACCAAAGAGTAAGCCCGTTCGCAACCCCATCAAGCAACCGGCCACGGCGCCCGCGCTCGAGGGACTGAGGCTTGCGTCCGACGATGCGCACGAGCAAACGCTCATCGATGTGGTCAGGGCGCTCGGCTTGTCGCGGTCGCGCGCGGTGATCGACCTGATAGAGAAGGTCGAGCGCGTAGCCAAGGCAGCGCACTGAGCGTCACGGTCGACGCTTCACGCGGACACGAAACCACCGCGTTTGGACGCGCGACCGGCGTTACGCTTGGCCCACGATCATGCTGAGCCGCGTGCGCACGGCGCGATAGATGCCCTCGGCGCGCGCGGTTCCGAGCTCCACGATCAGTGCCTTCAACTCGTGCTCGGCACTTGACCTGCCAGCTGGCTTGGTAGCTGCCGTCGCCACCTTTGTCACCACCTTGCCCGTGCCCTTCTTGAATCCGTACTTCTTCTTGGCTGACGGGTCGGCGACGGACGCGTGCGCCGCGACGGGCGAGGCGACCGTGGCAGCCTTCTTCCCCATCTTCTTGGCTGAGCGCTTGGACTTCTTTCCCGTGCCGCCTGTCCCGTTGCGCATCTCAGACTGCAGCGTCCACACGTACTTCTTCTCGAAATCAAGACCCGCTTCCTTACCTTTCGCGACGATCTCATTGGCAGACACGTCGGGTCCAAAGCTTCGGATAAATCCGGTTTTCGTGATCGGCTTGTCGCTCTCGGCGGTGTTCGTCTTGGCTGTCATCGGAGTCCTTTCGACCTGCGCCACGCTCAGGCGCGGCATGATCGGACGCAGCTTACTCCAACACCGCCGGTTGGGTCACTCACCAAACCGGCAAGCCGCCACCTCGCATCAAGTCCTCCTACTAGCGAGCTATCCTGCAAGCCTCATAAGGTCCTGCAGGTCCTTGCGGATGTCGGCGCGCTTGTCATCGAGGATGTCCTTCTTGATCTGGACGATGAGGCCTTTCACCACGTCGGACTGCTTGATGCCGCCGTTGCGTTCGATGTCTTGCAGGAGCTTGAACATCGCGTCGTTGAGCTTGGCGGAGAACCGAGCAGTCGAGGGGCCGCTGGCTTCGTCCGAAGCCGCAAGCACGGCCAGTCGCGCGCGCAGCCTGGCCTTGGAGCCGATGCGCAGTAGATAGTAACGAAAGAGCATTGGCGACGATTCGGTCCCGCTGAGCGGCACATCCCGCTCCGCAAACGTAATCGTTCGGATCTCCCCACACGGGCGGCATCGAGCTCGTCCACATGCTCCGCAAAGGCCAACTTGTGTCCGCGGCAGGTAGCGCGCCGCTGTCAGCGGCTGACGCCTTCTATCAGTTGGCCGCCTAAGTACTTAGGCACTGCCGGACACGGGCCAGTCTTACCCTTCGCTCATCAACGCAACACAATCGTCCGGAAACCTGCCGAGGGTAAGATGGGTAGACCGTCAGAACCTCAGTAAGGCGCCGGACGCCCACTCAACTCGCGGGCGCGGCCGAAGGGCGGCGACAACGTAGCAGTGCAGGCGTTTGGTGAGTACGCGGCGGACTTGCGATCTCGGCGAGGCATGGGAAGGGTCAACTCCTGAGTGCGGTGAACGCTGTCTGATCGAAGGCGAGGGCAGTGCTCCCGAGCTCGATTCGATGTTGGCAGACGATGTGTCTGCAGTGCGCGGTTGCGATGAGGTGGACTCAGACGCGGGCGCACCATCGGACCAGAACGCTGGACGGGACGGCGGCTCCTGAGTCGACTGATTTTCGCCGAGCCCCTTTCGATCAGGGCCCCTTCTGATAGGCTGCAGAGCATGTCGTACACGCGTCTGTGGCTGGGTTTGTCTGTATTACTTGGCGCAGGTTGTGCGCAGGGCGTCGCGGGGCCCGACGAGACCGGGCGGCCGACGGCCTCCCCGGACAATGGCGGCGAGCAGACGGGCGGCTCGACGCTTGATGCGGATGCCGCGGCCGGCGACGGTGCAAACACGGGCATTGATTCGGGAGACGCAGGCGGATCGCCCAACGGCGGCGGAGCGAGCGCTGGCGGCGCAAGCGGTGTGAGCGATGCGGGCGCGACCTCAGATGGTGGTGTCGTCGGCGGCTCCTGCGGAAATGGCACGCGCGATCCGAACGAAGCTTGTGACGGTGCCGACCTAAATGGCATGACATGCACGGCGCTCGGCTATTCTGGAGGCACGGCGACGTGCACGAGTAAGTGTTCGCTCAACACGACGGGCTGTATGCGACCCACCCTGTCGACGACGATTGAAACCCGCGAGTTTCACTCTTCCCTGGACTCCCCTGGCACTAAGAACGCCGCCATTCAGATCATGGCGCCCAGCGATCTGACGAATTTCGTGCTCGGTATCGACCCGCTGGATGGGCTGGCCACGCTACAGGGCACCCTTACCGGATCGTCGGGTACGCTCGGTACCTGTGCCGCGTCCGCCCCGGGCGGTGCCTGCGATTTTTCTAACCTTACGCTTAATGCATCGGCAGGCGCGATGCTCACGTTGTCGTTGACCAATACGAGCGGTAGTTACCTCGACCAGTTGCGCATTCGCATCGGCGGTGAGACGAGGGGTGTGACGGCGCCGGTCGCGTTCACCGGAATATGGGGCCAGTCTTTTGGTGACACGAGCTACGTGCTGTGGCCGGTAGGCTCTGCCACGAGCTCGCTCAGCTACGCCTGGACGGACACTTCCTTCGACAGCATCAGCACCGTGTTCCGCATGCCTGATGGCACTAAGGTCCAATCCATCGACGTGTTCGGCCCCAGTACCTCAAGCTACTCCAAGGATGTTAGCAAGACCGGGTGGTACCTGTTTGGCACAGCACCTTATCACCAAGACAGC
>JBKJIA010000078.1:0-2622 GCA_046598735.1 Polyangiales bacterium | reverse complement strand
CCGATGCGAAAGTATCCACCCTTAGACGGGTTGGCCGCATCGTCTCGCAGGTCGAGCACGACGCGCTGCTCAAGGAACGGTAAAAGGTAACTGGACGGCACGTCCTCGGCGTCGATGAGCGGCTGCCGCTTTGCGTTTGCGACCTCCAAGATGTCTTGGTGAATCGCCACGCGCACGCTCAAGCGTTGTCGAAAGAAACCGCGCTCGAGCCCGACGGCGGCGCCGATGTCGTGGCGGAAAAAGAGTAAGAACGGATCAGGCCCCCAATCCCAGCGCGCTTCGGTAACGAGCGATGTGCGCGGCTCGAACACACCCGGCTGTGAAAAGGTGGCATTGAGAGTATTACCAAAACGCGGGCTCTTGTCGGGAACGGAGGGGAAGGAACCTAAGAAGAGCAGACGCGGTCTCTCTTCGACGTGAAAGCGGCGCAACCCGCCTAGGAAATTGCGATGATCGTAGCGAGCCAGTAGGTGTGCATCCCACTGCGGCACGCTCACCCATTCGTCCGCGGCGGGGCCGCTCGAGAGCACACCGCTCATGATCCCCGCACCCAGTAAGATCTCACTCTCCCGACGCGGCTCGATCTCGATCTCGATATCTACCACGTCACCTTCGCCTTCAAGGTCGCCCCGCACGGTCACAGCGGTAAAGGATCCCAGCGCATAAATGGAACGCTGGGCATCGTCGAGCTCGCTCTCGCGATAGAGTTGGCCGCGTCTTAATAGAGACGCCTCCAGCACGGGTCCGGTCGGGATCGGTGACGCGCTGGAAACGCGTACATCTCCGATTTTGCAAGGAACACCAGACTCGATCGTCAAGGTCAGGTCGACCCAAAGGAGACCGCGATGGATTGCAACATCACCTCGTACCTCCGCGCGTGCGTAGCCGGCTTCGCGTAGGATGTTACCGAGCTCGCTCTTTACTTCGTCGTAGGTTGCCTCATCGAAAACGGCTTCGACATCGAGGGGCGACAGGGCTTCGCGAAGCTCTTCCTGCAGGGGTGCGGACAGCTGCTCGATGTTTTGCAAGCGAACATGACGCACGCGGACGGGCTTACCTTGTTCGACCTTGATGGTAAGGGAGACCTCACAATCTTCGCCCTCGCAGCGCGGTGATTCGTTGGCCGTCTGAGGGTCTACTTTCACGTTGATGACGTGCGCTCCGTAATAGCCACGGGCCTGATACCAACGTTCCAAGCGCCTGATGTCGAGCTTCAGGACGGCGTCGTCGTAAACAGGCCAGTCTGTCCACGGCCATGCGAACAGATCCACGTTGGCGCGCGAGGGGCGGAACGGCGGCTGTCCACAGCGCGGGTCGCGCAGTGCCGATAAACCCAGGCTCACTTTCTTACGATCTTGGGTCGCAAGACATGCCAGCAGCGCCTCTTCATTCAGACCATGGATTCCAGCCACTCGCACGCTAGATACTCCATACTGACCCTTAGGAATCGACGCGCAGCCCAATAGCGTGAGTGGCAGCAGCGCGATCAGCGCCCAGCCTACGTGTCCCTGTGCGTGCATCGGATGCTCCGCTTAGTGCAGCCTGTGTGCCAAGCAAGCTGGCTGGCACCCGGCCGCCAACTACCCCCTTCCACACCCCCTGCCAAAGCGCGGCACTGAGGCAGTAAGACCCGGACGGAGGAGCGTTGCCGGCTGCGAGGAGTCGCTGGCACATAGGTTGCTGTGCGTATGGGCATCCGCGCAGAAATGCGCATGACCGCGAGGGCACCATGATCGGACTCAAAGAGCTGGGGGGGATCAATCTGAACCACCTCTTCTATTTCCATGCCGTGGCGCGGGAGGGCTCGATCACCGCCGCCAGTCGCACGTTGGGAGTGGCACCGTCCACACTTAGCGAGCAAGTCCGGGAGCTCGAATCGAGCTTGGGCGCACAACTGTTCACTCGGTCTTCGCGTAGCTTGAGTCTCAACGACGCAGGCCGCTTAGTGCACGAGCAAACGGAAGTCATGCTGCAAGCAGCCGAGCGCATCTGGCAGCAGTTCGTGCCCGAAGGTAAGCGCACCCTACCCACCTTGCGCGTGGGATGCTCGGTATCCATTGCGCGCGCTCAAGTAGCGGGAGACCTCGCCCCGTTGTTCACGATGCACGGAGCACGCGTGAACATGCAGACCGCCGACACCGGCCATCTGATGCAAACCTTGTTGCGCGGCGAGCTCGACCTGATTATCGCAGACCAAGCGGCGCCTGAGGCGCTCAGCGGAAGTCTGTCGTCCCACGCCTTGCCTGGCTCGCCGCTGGTGGTTGTAGTCTCGCAGGAGATGTTTGAACGCCTAGGTTCCAGCGCGTATCAAACCTTACCCCTGCTCCACTACTCAGTCAGCTCTCGCTTTCGCTGGGATGTGGACCAGTGGCTCAAACTGCGGGGATTGGAACCCGAAATACTGGGCGAAGTGGACGATGTAGGGTTGCTGATCGCAGTCACACGTCAAGGCAAGTGCTTCGCTGTGGTACCCCAAGCTGCGCTCGCAGACTCGGGCATGGGCCTGAACGTCGTAGATCGACTGGAAGCGATCTGTGATCGCTACGCGATCCATCAGGGAGGCTCGCCCTCCGCATTGGTCGACGACGCGGTGTCGCTTTTGGCCGGTTCGAGGAAGCGGCC
>JBKJIA010000642.1:0-5735 GCA_046598735.1 Polyangiales bacterium | reverse complement strand
GCTGCAGGTAGTGGTCCTATTTCGCAACCCGGTAGAACCTAGAGTCGGCTTGCGGTTTGTCGAACCTACTGTGAACGTGATCGATGGTCCGACGCCTGACTCTCAACAGTGGGGACCTCCGTTTACACGGGAAAAATTGCGACAGAAGCTGCCGTTCGATCTGGGCTTTGTTCAGATGGTGGATATGGAGGTGCACTTTCGGAACTTCCACGCCAGGCCGCAACTGGATGCTTACCTGCAAAAGGTCGAGCTCACCGCCTCCCCGTTGGACAACTGCATCAAGGAACCTCCTCAAAGCTGCCATGCGGTAGCTGACGTCAAAGGGGTGATGATGTCTGGAGCGTCGCTCCGTGCCGAGATCAAGATGAGCTACGATCTCAAGTTTGAGCTCGACGCCTCAGCTCAAATTCGGAAGCTGCTATTCACGCAGCTCAATCCGCTGTTGATTCACTACGCAAAAGTAGACATTCAAAAAGGTAACCTGGACCTTAAAGTCAGCTTGCGCATGAGGGGGTCTCGTTATCACTACACGCTCCTGCCCGACTTCGAGGAGCTGAAGGTGATGGGGGGAGAGCGGGACAAGACCAAATTCGGCCGCGAGCTATTGCTCGGTATGCTTGCGGGCATCGTAGAGCGCCGCGATCAGCACTGGCGCATTGTGATCGATGGTGTCGCGGGTAAGGACGACATGAAATGGGACCTGCAGCGCAGGCCGTAGCTAGATAGCTAAGCTAGCTCCCTTGGATCATGGGTAGCGGGCGAGTACGACCGTTCCCTGCGCGGAAGTTCGCGTGGGCTCGGCAGGGGCTTGGTTGCGCGCCTGATGCGCATACGCGTAGCCGCGTTCTGCCAGGGCTTCACTCTCGCGGTTTTTTCCGTGCTTGACCGCGTGACGAGAGGCTTCTAGTGCCTCCTCCGCTTGGGCGCACAAGTGCGCACTGTCCGCACCATGTCGAGCGCCCGCCTGCTCCGCGCGATGTAGTTCCATCGCCGCCTTGGCCATCGCTTGCGTAGGTACGGGGTAGCCCCCCGCGCATGCCGTGAGAGCGAGGCCCAAGATCCCAATCGAAAGCTTCCAGCCGCGAACTCGTGTAGACATACATCTGCGTTGTGCATGAGCCGTGCCGCCCCTAAATTCGCGGTAAATACCAACTTGGTGCAGCTGGGGCGCTACATTTGCGCCTCACTTCTTCCAAACCACCCCAAGTGATGCAACGTTCCTCGAAAGGGGCGGAGAAGAAGCTCTAGAGGGACTCACTGAGCTTGGGGATCTCGATGTTGAGGATGCGATTGTCGTCCGAGTAGTCGATAGGCACTTCGATCAAGTGGACGCCAGGCGTCACTAGCGCGCGCTTCAACATCGGTAAGAAGTCGGCGGCTGATGCTGGGCGGTGCCCTTGGGCGCCGTAGCTCGCTGCGTAGGCCACGAAGTCCGGATTGCCGAGGTCCATGCCGAAGTTGGGGAAATCGTTGTGAGCCTGCTTCCACTTGATCATTCCGTACGCATTGTCGCGCAGGACTAGGATCGTAAGGTTCAAGCCCAAGCGCACCGCGGTCTCAAGCTCCTGCGAGCTCATCATGAAACCGCCATCACCGCACACAGCCAATACCTTACGGTCTGGATAGACCAGACGAGCCGCGATAGCGGAGGGTAAGCCTGCACCCATCGATGCCAAGGCATTGTCGACCAGGAGGGTATTGGGCTGTCGGCAACGGTAGTTCCGCGCGAACCACAGCTTGTACAGCCCGTTGTCGAGACAAATCAGGTCGTGATCTGCCATGGCTTCTTGGACGTCGGCCACGATACGTTGCGTGTACATCGGAAAATGGTCGGCCGTGCTTCGGTCCCGCAGCTGTTCGAGGAAGCCTTGGCGCACACGATCGAAGAAACTGAAATCCCAATGTGCCTGCGGGCTCAGCGCCTGGGCCAACTGCCAGACCGCATTGGCGATATCGCCCACCACTTCGATCTGAGGGAAGTAGACCGCGTCCACCTCCGCACTCGAGTAGTTGACGTGAATGACCGTGCGCTCGCCCTCACGCATGAAGAATGGTGGCTTTTCAATCACGTCGTGACCAATGTTGATGATGCAGTCCGACGCATCGATGGCGCGATGCACGAAGTCATGATCGGACAGGGCCGCGTTGCCGAGCCATAACGGGTGGGTTTCATCGAGCACGCCTTTGCCCATTTGCGTAGTGAAAAATGGGATGCCAAGTTTTGTGGTGAAGGCGCGCAACATCTTACAGGTCATCTTACGGTTGGCCCCCGCGCCGACCATGAGCAGAGGATGCTTGCTTTCCGTCAGGGCGCGCGCGGCGTTGTCGATCGCCTTAGCGTCTGGCACGGGACGCCGCACCAGCGATCGCTTCAACACAGGCACATTGCTTTCTTCGGAAGCGATGTCTTCCGGCAACTCGAGGTGGCATGCACCCGGGCGCTCTTCTTGCGCCCTACGAAATGCTTCCCGAACCTGCGCGGGAATGCTGTCTGCTGCCACGATCTGCCGCGTGTACTTGGTCAGTGGCCGCATCATGTCAACCACATTGACGATCTGGAAATGCCCTTGTTTGCGCGCTTTGATGGGCTTCTGTCCGGTCAGCATCAGCATGGGCATCGCGCCCAACTGTGCATAGGCTGCGGCCGTTACCAAGTTCGTGGCGCCAGGGCCGAGCGTCGAAAGAGCCAGGCCCGCTTTTCCGGTCAAGCGACCATACGTAGCGGCCATGAAGCCTGCTGCCTGTTCGTGTCGCGTCAGCACGAGGCGAATCGATGACGTACGCAAGGACTCCAGCAGGTCCAGGTTCTCTTCGCCCGGAATCCCAAACACGTACTGAACGCCCTCGGCTTCGAGCGCGCGCACAAATAGATCAGAAGCCTTCATGGCGTCGCACCTGGGCCCTTCGAGCTAGCAGTCTCACCTGTCTTCCAGGCGATTCAAGTCGAAGATGCCGAACTCGACCGCAGACTGCTGATGGAAGGCTTGCGTCATGCGATCACTTACCTTCCAAAAGTCAGGGCTCGACCGACGTATGCAAAAACGTTGGCACAGGGCCGCATAACCGTCCTTGTCTTGTGCGGCGCCCGCCAAGCTGACGAACTCTGCGAGGCCTTGATGGTCAACACTGAACAGGGTATTGGGATAAGCCCCGAGAAACCCGCGCACGACGCTGAGGCGATCTTGATCGGGGGTGCGGCGATCCTCCTCGTCAAAAAGCGTCGCCACGTTGCGATGCGCGGCATCGCGCAGGAAGGTGACATAAGTGGCCGCGCTCGGCCCTCGCAGCTCGAGGAAGCTAATTTCGGAGAAACTCGCGGCTACCTTACCGTGTAAAGAAGACAGCTTCGCGAGTGAGTCCTGGATCGGTGCGGCCTCGCCTGCCAGCTCGTAACGCTTGCTGCGTACTTTCTCGAGGTGCGCTCTCAGCTTCTCATAGAGCTCATGCTCGGGCTTGTCGGTCTTGAAAGTGAGGCCCGTTTCCTCATCGAACCGCGCCAATCGGCCGTAAACCTGAGCTTTGACGTCCTTGTCGACGTTCTGATACCAGCGATCTACCAGCTGCTTGCGCCGTGCCACCGGTAAAAGGCGGAGAAAGTTGTGCTCCCCTTCCATGCGCAAGAAGTCCATGTACATGCGCGTGTTGAGCTGGTGGCCCACGTTCCCGAACACGTCGAAACCTGCGACCAGCAGATAGTGAATGCGCTCGAGCAACGGGTAATCGACCACCCACGTGGTGAGTGGATGCTCCCCTACTAAACCCTGCACCACGCTCGCGCTATCAAAGTGACGAAAAACCGTGAGTGCCGCATTTTCGTTCGTTCCTTGACCATTCCAAATGGACGCCAGCGTCACGTCGCTTGGGCTTTTCACCTGCTTACTAAGATGCCGGCTCTTGGTTTCGAGCCACTTCTTCTCGGCCCGCGCGTACTTGAGCCACGTGGTGATGCTGGCAGTCGCATCATCGGAGGCGGGCAAGGTCAAGTCCGGGGCCGCGTCCGCAAGAAATGCTGCCTCCGCCGCGACCAGGGGACTTTCTGGATCGACGAAGACCATCCAGAAGCGGTCGCGGATCACATCCAGCGCCACCTGACCGCGGCATACTGGGCCCTTGATGAATCCCATGATCGTGAAGCCTGCTTCATCGAGCATGAAGCGATAGCGCGCCCGCGCAGGCAGCTCTCGAAAGGTAAGGAACGGATTGGACGCGCTGTCCGACTCGTAGGAAGGCATCCGCCTCACCTCATAATCCGGCTCTAGAAAAAGTTGCTTCACACGAGCGAGCTTGGCTGCGGAAAGGGGGTATGGCATGTGCGTCTTCGAGACCAGCGTCTCGTTCATGCGTCGCAAGCGATAGTAGAAGGTGTCGCCCGGATCATCGAACGGACGTCGCGTCGGGATCTCCTCGATCGCGGCACCATCCTTCGTCCGCGAGCGTACCAAGCGAAAGAAGATCTTACTGTCTACGTCGGGGAAATAGAGATGTGCCAGGAACAGATGCTCATAGATGTAGCGGGCCACCACGCGTTCTTTGAGCGTTTCGCCGTTCAGCATGGTCTCCCATGCGGCGATGGAGCGATCCAATGGCGCATTCGATGCAGGCGGCGTAGGGCGCGGGGCTCCGGCCATGATCCAGCGCCTAAGGGCGATTTCTTCTGCTTCGCTCAGACCCGGCAGAGCGTAAGGCATCCCCCAGCTCGGATGCGCTTCGGCGTAGTCCGCAAACTCATCGCTGGCGGCGCATGTTTGCTCGCGATCTAGACCCAGCGTGAAGCCCTCGGGCAACGGTTGACTGTTCATCGCGAGCGGATGCTGTCGTTTCAGATCGAGCATTCTCAAGATAAGACCCGCGGCGGGGTCTTTGTCAGGCGAGGCAAGCACCGGGTGGAAGCCTTTTTTTCGCCAAGCGGCTTCGCTACCTGCGTCAATGAAGAGCCGGGTGGGGTCGATCGCGAGCAAGCGCGATGCCTCGTAAACCTGGATCTTGGTGCCGCCTCGCTGCACGCCGTCCGGAGCGCTCATGACCAACTGGCACGGGGCGTCGTAGCAGCCGTGGCAGACAACGCAGCGCGCCTCCAAAACGGGCTGAGCTTCGTGCCACAGGTCATCCGGATCGAGTTGAGAGGTTTGAGCGACGCTGCCAATCTTGTCCTGCATTGCCGCAGGGGGCGGGGGCGGAAAGACGCCCACAGCCGACGGCTGGCAAGCCTGCAGGATTACACAGAGTAAGAGCAGGGAACACACTCGAGCACAGTTCACAGAGGGTACCTCACGGGCTGGCGGCGCCCGCGAGAGGCAGGAACTAAGCCAGGCCGCTCTGAGTATCCCCAGTTTCCCGGGCCATTACTAGTTCGGAGAAGCCGAGCGCGTCATGCTCGCTGCTTGCTTGCGGCCGTTTGTTCGCGCTTCACCCACCATCACGGCTTTGCGCCGCTCCATGCTTTCTGCCAGGACGTGCAGTTCCTCGATGGGAATGAGCTTCTTCGCGACGGGGAACATATCGTCTTCCTCTTCCTTCGCGTGATGCTCGATCAACTCCTTCAGCACCTTGGCTTTGCCCGCAAAGCTTAGGGTGGAAGGGTCCGCCTCCATGAGGTCTTTCAGAACCATGTCTGCGGCGTGGTGCTCTTCGAGGGCTTCGAAGTAGAGCTTTTCATTGTCGCGTTTCTTCGAGGCTGCTTTGAAAGCCGGGTAGAATATCTCTTCTTCGATCGTCGTGTGAACGAGAATTTCTTG